>JADFRD010000052.1 GCA_022561485.1 Fidelibacterota bacterium
GGTGTGAAAGTTATAGATACGTTACTGCGTTAATTATTAACAGTTTCCGTTAATGAAATAGCCATGTTAACCCATGGCTATTTTTTTATTGTACCCCGGACAGGGTTCGAACCTGTAGCATTCGCCTTAGAAGGGCGATGCTCTATCCAGTTGAGCTACCGGGGCATTTATGGGGTGCAAAATTAGTACAATTCGACGGAAGGAAATAATAGCAAATTTCACAAAAAATACACAAAAATCACTCGTCGAGACTTCGACGAGAAAATTCTTGACTTATAATCCTTCGAGTGTGTACACTTCACCGTCGAGAGACAAAAAATCTATTTTCTTTTAATCAACAAAAAGGAGTGTTAAATGGCTGAAACAGTAAAAAACACAGGCGTTTCTAAAGAAAAAGGTTATCTCTACTACCTCGGTAAAGATGGTAACGTCTGGCGTTCAAAGATGGCCCGCGCCGGTAAAGGTGGCGGTAATGCAGAGAAAGTCGCAGATGCCGGTGTCACACGTGAATCAGGCTATCTGTATTTCATCGATAAAAGTGGTGATGTGGCTCGTGCCCCTATGGCAAGAGGCCGTAAATAACCAACATACCATGATGATTAAAAAAAGCCTTCCCGAAGAGTCGGGAGGGCTTTTTTGTTATACCTCTTATTCATTAGATTTTAGACAGAACACATACCCATTAATTAATGAGCTTATCTAATCTTAAAAAAATATATAAGAGATTGCGTGCTGAAAATAATTAGCATACTATTATTGTTGATTTCAACTCTCGGAGCATTGCCACGATTTGCATTGCAGGAGGGATCCTCCTGCAACTTATGTCACGTGAATCCCTCCGGTGGAGGATTGCGGAATGACTATGGAATTTCTGTGGCAAGCAATGAAATTTCCAGATCAGAAGGAGGAAGCCTGGTCTCGAACTACACCGGAATGATCAATCAATATCTTCGTGTCGGCGGGGATATACGGTTAATGAATTATAACACATTTGAAACTAGTCCATTTAAAAGTGCACTTTTCCCCATGCAGGCCGAAATTGCCGGTCACTGGCAGATCCATGAGCGATTCAGTCTGGTGGTTAAACAAGATGTTTTGCGCAACCAAAATAAAGCATGGGTTTTATGGACAGGGCTCCCATTCAATGGTTATTTAAAAGCGGGTAAAGATATTCCTAATTATGGACTAAAACTCGATGATCATACGTCATTTATAAGAGGGGGTAACATCAATAATAAAATGTTGCAATATGAAGGTCTAATATTTTCACCTTATCTGTTATCACCGGGCATGATCGAATATGGAATAAATATTAATAATCTCTATATCAGTCAAAGTGTGGCGAATCGGTTTATCAAAAAAGCCAGCACGGGTGGGTTTGATGAATTTTTACATGACAAAGCATTTACGACCCGTATAGAATGGCGGCCATCATTTTTCAATATCAATGGACATTTGGGTGGTTCATATCTTCAGCAAGGTGTGATACGGTTCAGTGGAATTTATGGTGGAATTGCCTTTAAAAAATTATCCTGGATGGGAGAAGTGGATATGGCCGAGGAATATGCATCGACAGGTACGACATTAGCTTCATACAGCGAGTTTGTTTATCATTTTGTTAAAGGATGTGATGTGTTGTTAAAGTATGATTATTTCGATGGAGATATTGATACATTGGGTCGTGCAATCCAGCGAGTCACTATTGGTCTTGAAATATTCCCTGTACCCTTTATAGAAATTCGGTGTCAGGTCCGTTTTACGGACTACAAAGGAAGTGATGCTGCTTTGAAAGAAGAATTTATCATTCAATTACACACATGGTTTTAAGGATACAGAAAATGCGATCAATTGTCATTCTATTTATTTTTTCAATACTAATGGCGGGAGAAAAAAGTGAATTGAAAAATGTGAAGGTATTATCGTATAAAACAAAAGCAGATATCATGAAATATATGAAAACGTCTATCGCGAAAGAATTAGGTGTAAAATGTAATTATTGTCATAATATTAGTGATTACAGTAGTGATGAAAATGAGCATAAATTAGTTGCCCGGGAAATGATGAAAATGGTTATAAATATTAATGAAAACACAATGATACCATTAAAAAAGCATGAAATTTCTTGCTGGGTTTGTCATCGTGGACAAAAACAACCGGAGTACAAAAAATGAAGTTGAACATTATCTTATTCAGCTGTTTTGCATGGATGGCCTGTACCGCCCCGGAAATGCCGGACCCTGAAGACATAATTAATGAAACATCTATCAAAGTACCTCTTCCGACTAAATCGGTTATTTTACCAAAGAAAAATTTGCCAAAAGGTTGGACTGTAAACCGTGAAACTTTGGCGAATTGGCAAAGCAGTTTGCCGGAAGTATTGGGAATTTCCCTTGATACAAATACAACAGCTGAATTTTGGGAAGAAGGAATGACTTTAAAGTCAGGAATTAAGTTACCTCTAAAACGGGCGAAAGTAACTTTCCATCATCAAACTCGTATCACCAGCGAAATAATCGAGCTTCAATTTATTAATGTCGATTTCATATACAGTGTTACAAACTATGAATCGTCCCATTATGAATTGGATGGTGTGTTAAAAACAGTTGAACTAAGGGGGACAGGATTTCCGCAATTAATAGCAGATGATGTTTTGAGACACAAGGTACTTATGGTTTATGGCACACCGGATGATTTTGATGGAATCTGGCACCATTATAAAGATAAAGATACGAAATTTTCAGTAAGAGTGATTGATGACCGGCATCTGGCTGTACGAATGATAAGTCGCGTCGTTGAGAAAAAATTGAAACAGGCACTTCAGGATATGTATTCCGATGAAGGAATTGAGCTAAGAAAGCAACAGCTCATGGATGGCTTCGACCTCTAAATTATTTTCTTACATGTTTAAACATTCGGTTTTTTTATTCATACTTTCGGCGGCGTCCGTTGCCCAGACAGTATCCAGCATTGATATCCGCGGTTATCAAGCAACGAAAGAGTATATAATACAGCGTGAAATACAGCACCAGGTAAATGTGGAATTAGACAGCACATTAGCCCATGAGGACAGGGACCGGATAGAAAATATTGGTTTATTCAGTATGGTGAACTGGCAAGCAATTCCCTTGGAAGACGGTACAGTAAAATTGCGCTATCAAGTCATCGAATCAACCCGGTTTTTTCCAATAATTGCACCGTCATATGAAGAAGATACAGGATGGTCAGTGGTGTTTGGAGGAATTATCAAAAATTTGAGAGGAAGGGATGAATCATTAGTGATTGGCGGATTAATCGGGGGTATTAATGCTTATGGCATTGAGTTCATTGATCCCTGGATTTTTGGAGATCATGTTTCTGTATCATTTGAAGTGGGAAAGCACGTCACTGATCATGTTTTCCTGCCCCTTGAGCGCCAGACGTCGTCTTTTGAAATGAATATTGGACGATATTTTGGTTATGAAAGAAGAGTGAGTGTTGGATTTGAGTTTGAGAAAAAAGTTTTTGTGGAGGCCACCACAACCATTGAATTCGAGTATATTGCACCTCAAGCCAGTATGGCCTTTGATACACGAGATATTTATAATGATCCGTCAAAAGGGGTTTACTTTTTTCATTTTGCACAGTATTTCAGATTCTTGAATATAAAAAGTCATTCTTTATTTTGGAATCAATCCTATAGTGCATTTTATTCGCCCATAAAAGGAAAGCGTAAAACAACCATCGGAGCGAATATTACCATCAATTCTACTCATGGCGATTTGCATAAAGAATTATTTATGTTCGGATTGGGGGGAGCATATTCTGTTCGCGGGTGGCAAATTGAAAATCCGATTTTATATTTAAACGAAACACAGGATTATCGTTTTGGTTATTTCAGTGCATTTTCGTCGATTGAACTCCGACAAACAATCATTCCCCGTTTTGCGGTTCAGCAAGAATGGTTATTTGGCCCCCTTAAATCAGAATTTGGTCTGCAGGGAGTTTTATTCGCTGATGCAGGAGTGGTGGGAAATCATTGGAGTGAATTGGTTGAGAAGATTCCTATGTTAGGATTGGGCATAGGATTTCGAATGCCAGTGGCGATGGCAGGGACTCTACGGTTCGATTATGGATGGTCTTTTTATGGTGGTAAAGCGGTGGAATCATCATTCCACTTTTCAGCTGGGCACAAGTTTTAAATTATTAGAGGGTTTTGCAAAGCCCTCTATTATTTCTTTTTAAATATCATCGCTTTTTCAAAGCGGTTCTCATTCCCGTTGCGCAATCGAGAAATATTGCTGCGGTGGGTGAAAATAATAAACCATGGTGTCAATAAACTAAATACGAGTAGAGATAGCGGAGCAGGGTCCGCAAGGCCTAAAGGTGGAAGAATGAACAAAAAGATCGGCAGCGAAATCGATGCCAGAATAGATCCCACAGATACATAACCGGTTAGTATAAGGGCAGCAGCAAAAACGATTAAACATAATGGTACAGCTGTGGGAAAAAGTGCGATAAGCATGCCACCTATTGTGCCGACACCTTTACCACCTTTGAAGCCGGCAAAAATGGTATAGATATGTCCCAGAACGGCAGCGAAACCGCATAAAATCTGCACGACGCCTATATCTTGGATGGGCAGGCCTTGGAGGGATGTGGCATAAACGGCGGTTGGCAGCCATCCTTTAAACACATCAAAGGCCACGACAATAAGGGCATATTTCCAGCCCAAAACACGAAAGACGTTTGTGGCTCCTGCATTTCCACTGCCATGTTCGCGGATATCAATTCCTTTGACTACTTTTCCCATGATAATGCCTGTGGGGATAGAACCGGTTACATAACTGGCAAATAACAATAGAATTAATTCAAATGTTGGGCTCAAAATAAATATTTATTTAGGGAAGTTGTGTAATTCATTATTTGGAGGGGCAATCAAGCCTCCGGAAATAACCATTTTAATCCCTTCTTCCACAGTCATATCGGTTTTCATTGTATCGTTTTGGGGTATAATAATAAAAAACCCCGAAGTTGGATTTGGTGTTGTCGGAACGAAAATATGGTAATATTTAACTCCATTTCCATCTACAGATTCACCGGTGACGAAGGCCAGTGTCCAGACACCCATTCTAGGATATTGGAGAAAAATAACTTTTTGAAAATTTTTCCCTTCAGCCGTTCCGGTGAAAGCACTTAAAAATTGTTTTATCGTTTTATAAATAGTATTTACAAGAGGGATGGTTAAAAGAATTCTTTCTCCCCATGCAAATAATCGTCGTCCTAAAACATTTCGAATGAATAATCCTAAAATATAGACAGATAAAAATGTAAGTAAAATTCCAAGTCCCGGAATTTGAAATCCGATAAACTTTAAAATTGGCGCTGAGAGACTGTCCAGAAAACCAAAAAGAATTTTTAATAAATAGATAGTTAAAGCCAGGGGAATGATAGTGAATACCCCTGTAAGAATCGTCCGTTTAATATGCGTCCACATAATAGCTATAATGAATTCTCTAATTCCAACAAAAAGACTTTCCGTTCCAGTTTGCCGCCGTATCCACCCAGGCCGCCCCCGGTATTCAATATGCGATGACATGGTATTACAATGGGCAATGGATTATTCGCGTTGGCAGAACCAGCCGCTCGAACTGCTTTCGGATTCCCACAGCGAATAGCAATATCCTGATAGGTTGCTGTTTTGCCATAGGGTATTTTGTTTACTTCTGTTAATACTTTAGAATAAAATGGCGGAGCATTCAAATCCAGTTCAATTTCAAATGATTTTCTTTTTCCAGAAAAATATTCTTTAAACTGTTTTTTGATATTTAGTAATGTGTGTCCATTTTTGACGATTGTGCGTTCAGGAAATTCTTTTTGGAGGGATTTATCGAAGGGTGCATCTTCCGGGAAATAAACACGACAAAGTCCTTTTTCGGACGCTGCAAGACCCATGATTCCAAAGGGAGTTTTTACGGTATCAAATGTAATGGTTTTCATTTTTCTATAGTCAAAATAGAGCAGGGAATTTAAACACCGTTCTGGTATTTTACTTGTGAATCTATCGTTTTAAATTCACAATAATAGCGCCGCCAATGACCATCGTTGCTCCTAAAATGGATACAGGAGTTAATGTTTCTCCTAAAAAATACCAACCAATTATAAATGCAATAACAGGAGGAGGAAATGCTACGTACGCAATCTGAGTCATCGATAGATGCTTAAACAACCAAATATAAATCATCCATGTTATTATTGTTCCAAACAATGTTAAATAAGCCATTGCAAAAATATTAAACGAACTCCAATTCATTGCTTGATCCGATTCAATAATACTCGATATCAGCAATAAAACGATGCCTGCACTTGTTTGACAAACGGCGTTCATGGATAGTGTGTCTATATGGGATATATACTTTTTTAAATACACGTTTGGCCAGGCAGCAATCATAACAGCAGCAATAATCATTGCGATACCAACAAATACTTTTTCACCGCCCATAGCCTGGCCTTGGGATAAAATGAGGATTACACCGATAGTTCCTACTGTAATTGAAACCACTTTTTTGATTGTCAGTCTATCATTCTTAAAGTAAAAATGGGATAAGAGAACAATTACCATTGGAAAACCAGCCCAGAGAATGGAGGCTAGATTTGAATAAATAAATTGGGTAGCGTAATAGGTAAGACCATATCCAATAACAAAATTCATTAACGTAAATAACAAATATATGTTAATTGCTTTTTTTGAATGTGGAATGGGTTTTTTCTGAAGTATAGTAATGACCAGCAAAATAACCCCGGCCAAAAAGAAACGTAATCCGACGCCAAAAATGGGCGGAGTTCCTTCTGTCAAACTCATTTTAATCATGATCCAGGTTGTCCCCCATATCATGCATAGGACAGTATATAAAACAATAATTTTTGTTTTCATATTTAGCCTGGATTATTCATTAGACACGAATTTCACGAATTTTCTCGAAGAAACACTAACTATTTTTAAGAAAATAATTTTATTATTCATATTTTTTCTTTCACTTCGTGAATCTTCGTGATCTTGGCGGCTGATGAATTAATGAGGTTAGTAAACAAAAAACTCCGCTGTTGCGGAGTCTTTTAATCTTAAAATGGTGTTGTAAAGAAGAAATCAATTCCGTTTATGCAGTTGTACAACAATGGGACTGGCAACGTAGATGCTGGAATATGTACCTACAATCACACCGATTAACATTGCAAAAGCAAAATAATGAATGACTTCACCTCCAAATAAATAAAGGACAAACACAACAAAAAATGTCGTAATTGATGTAATAATCGTCCTACTTAATGAATCATTTAAACTGCGATCTACAATTTCAGTAAACGTTACACGTTTCATTCCCTTAACATTTTCTCTTATACGATCCAAAATAACAATCGTATCATTCAATGAATAACCAACAATCGTTAAAAATGCTGCAATGATTGGCAAGGAAATTTCATAATCCATCATAGAGAAAATACCCAATGTAATTATCACATCGTGGGCTAGGGCGGCAATCGCTCCCACTGCAAATTTGAATTCAAAACGAATGGAAATATAAATTAGAATCAGAACCAGGGCTGATATAATTGCCATGACTGCTTTGCCGCTTAATTCAGCGCCAATCTTTGGTCCGACTTTTTCCATAGATAAAATAAAATCGTTTATATCCAGAGGTGTATTTTCCGGAAATGATTCATACAAGTGATTGACAATTAATTGCTGGAAGTTTTCCGGTTGGTCATCCATTAACGGTAACCGGACGGCAATATCTCTACTGCTTCCAAAACGTTTAATTTCTGCTTTGCTGAAATCATGGATGAGTCCGTCGATATATACATTACCCATTACGGAACGGACGTCATTGACATCCATATCTCCAGTGAACTGAACGGCAACAAGTGTTCCGCCTTTGAAATCAATACTCAATTTTGGACCTCCCTGCAAAAACAGGGAAATCAATCCGGCAAGAATGATCGTTCCAGACAGGAAAAAAGCGAATCGACTTTGGCCGATAAAGTGAATATTTGTTTCTTTAATTAATCTCATATGCTCAAACTCTTCATCCCTCTGCGTTCGGTGATGGTATTAAAAATGGTTCGTGTTACAAAAATGGCTGTAAACATGGAAATGACAATACCCCAGAAAAGAACCGTTGCAAATCCACGAATAGGACCGGTTCCAAATTGATATAAAACCAACGCAGCAATGAGTGTAGTAACGTTGGCATCGATAATAGTGGTTAAAGCGCGGCTATATCCGGCTTCAATGGCAGCCCGTGGAGTTTTGCCTTTGCGTGCCTCTTCACGAATGCGTTCAAAAATAATCACGTTGGCGTCTATAGACATTCCAACCGTTAATATCAAAGCAGCAATTCCCGGAAGAGTAAGGGTTGCACCCAACGTGGCGAGGATTGCCAAAACAAGGAGAAGATTCCAAATCAAAGCAAAGTTGGCTATCAATCCAGACCATTTATAATAAATAACCATAAATATCAGAACCGATACTAAACCGATCAACACAGATCGTGTTCCCTTTGCTACGGAGTCAGCACCCAGCGAAGGACCTACAACTCTTTCTTCAATAATTTTCACCGGAGCCGGTAGTGCTCCTGCTCTTAAAACAATGGCAATATCTTTGGCTTCGTCCATACTGGCAAAACCTTCAATCATGGTACCGCCATCTGAAATCTTGGAGCGAATTACGGGAGCCATATGCACTTTTTTATCCAAGACGATGGCGATTCGACGTCCAATGTTTCCACCGGTAACTCTTGACCAGATTCGGGAACCTTCTGAATTCATATCTAATAATACAATGGACTGTCCCGAAGCGGAGCTGCCGGTTCCGCCAATGTTTGCCCTGGCTTTTTCTACCACTCCTCCGGTGAGTTCGGATTCACCTTCCAGATAAAACATCCGGTACAGTTTTTCCTGGCCCCCATCAATATTAACAATGATTTCAACATCGTTGCCAAACAGGAACCGGCCGTTAGCGGCATCAAGTTTTGCTTTTACTTCATCCATTTCCAGGATTTTTTTAATGATGTAAATGTTCCTTTCCGGAACGCCAATATCATTTCCTAATGCCCGGAGCAAAGAAGAGAAAGGCCTGTCTTTAACGAGGTTTTTATCCACGACAACAGATGTGTCTGTTGTGCCCATTTCAGCTTGGATAGATGGGTCCCCAAATAAATCACGGACGGAAATAGTTTCGTCTTCACTAACAGTTTGTTCTTCTTTGGGTCTCTTTTCACTGATGGATTCAGTTAATTCAGATAGTTCATCACTTCCTTTGATTACTTTATCAATGCGAAGAAGCATATCATTTGTCAGGTCCGGAGATTTGACCAAAACAAATTCCAGGAGTGCGGTACTTTGCAATAGATCACGAGCACGTTCTGAATCCTGAATGCCTGCTAACTCAACAATAATTCTGCGATTACCCTGTTTTTGAATGGTAGGTTCAGATACACCAAATTGGTCCACGCGGTTCTGCAGAATTTCCAATACGCGATTAATTGCATCGTGGCCTTCTTCACGGAGAGCGGACATGATTTCCTCCGTGTCGCTACCGTAGTCCACATCAAAATAGCGATTCATTCGAAGACCATTGCTGGCTATTTCCTTTTGGAATACCTGGTAAAAATCGAGTTTTGAATCTGTATCCAGTTTTTTTCGGACATTCTCCAGGACTTTTTTAAATCGATTATCTTTATTAATGGCCAGGTTGCTTATCAACGTCGGCAACTCTACTTCCAAAACGATATAAATACCGCCCTTTAGGTCTAACCCCTGTTTAATAATCTTACTTTCAAGGGCATGGAGCGTCCCTTCCTCCCGCATGGTTTCGATTTCATCAGCGGAAAGATTCTGGTATTTAATCGTTGGCCAAATGGCGTAAATAGCCCATGCCAGAACGATAGCAATAATGATATATCTTGGTGTTAGTTTACTCTTCATGTGGAAATAAATATTTTAGGTTTGAAAAAAGCCCGGGAATATACCCAGCATGTGAAAGAGGTGGCAAACCTTTTAACGAAGATTAACCGATATTAAATGCAAGAATATTGATAATGAGAAAGAAAATGGAATGAAATAATTCAATGAAACCGGTCTTTTTTGGACGAAGTGTTTTTTTAGTTTGCCAAGTGAATATCCCAATAATTGACTTTATAAAAAAAGGTAAATATGCTAAAAGAAACAGCCACGTATAATCCCGCAACCAAATGGTAAACCACAAGAACATGAAGAGAATACAGTTATAAATGATTAATGGCCTGGCTGTGTTGATTTTAGTCATCAAATTGGGTTCGGGTATTTGTGGTTGGACTCGCAATTTTAATTTGATATAAAAAATGCTACCGGCAAAATACAGGAAATTAACCAGCCACAGAATCCAGCCCCGGGCATCCAGACTTTCGTAGAGGAAGAGATAAATAACCGGCGCCGATGCTGTTAACCCGAAAACGCCTAATAGTTCTCCGGGTAGTGACAAATTTTGTTTTTGGACCGTTATCCATAAATGAAAAACCAGTGTAACGGCAACCACACCGCCAAAGGAAAATGCGATCCATTGATTAAATACCGTAAAGATCAGAGTGGCAATTATTACTCCGGAACCGGCAAAAAGGAAAACCCATTTCAGTTCATCCATATGTACAATATGTCTGTTTTTCCATCTGCGAACAACGTTGACGGCTGGTTCATATGAGAGAAATATCAGAATGAATGAAGCAATTAAAAACAAGACTGCCCAATTCCATCCACCGGCAAGACTGGCAGCCATTATAGCTGGGACAAGAAACATAGCCCAGGCTCCGTGTTGGCGTGGTTTTGGGAAAGATGAACCCTTATTCATAGATTGTAAATGGAAGGAAATAAAAAAATTATTGAGCTTGCTCCGAAAAGGTCTTGTTGGGATACCTGCCCGCCCCCTTTTACATATTTCAATCGGGGCAGGCGGGAATCCCATCTTCTCTCGATGTTTACTCCCCGACATGAATGTCGGGGATTATGGGAAAATACAAGAAACAAGGGGTTTTCCCGCCTGCCGGTCGGGCAGGAACCCCTTTCTGGAGTGGACTCATTATTTAATAATATTAAGAATTTTCCCAACTTTTGCAAATGCATCTATCGCCCGATCCAAATGATCCTTTTCCATAGCAGCAGAGATTTGCACGCGAATCCGGGCCTCACCTTTGGGAACAACAGGAAAGAAAAATCCGATAACGTAAATACCCTCATCCAGTAAAGCTGAAGCCATCTTTTGGGCCAGGTTGGCATCAAAAAGCATGATGGGTACAATGGGATGGTCGCCTTCCTTAATATTAAACCCGGCTTCTTTTATTTTTCCTCTGAAATACAGGGTATTTTCTTCCAGCTTATCCCGCAATTCAGTGGATTTGGATAATAGTTCAAACACCTTAATTCCTGCAGCAACAATGGCTGGAGCCATTGTATTGGAAAACAGATAGGGACGGGAACGCTGGCGGAGCATATCAATAATTTCCTGTCGTCCGGTGGTAAATCCTCCGGATGCCCCTCCCAATGCTTTTCCCAATGTGGAAGTCCAGACATCAATTTTATCCATAACATGATGGTATTCTGCTGAACCGCGGCCTGTCTTTCCAACAAAACCTGTGGCGTGGGAATCATCCACCATGACCATTGCATTGTATTTTTTGGCCAGTGTTGTAATTTCATCCAGTTGTGCAATATAACCATCCATGGAAAACACACCATCGGTGGCGATCAAGCGCAAGCGGGCATTCCGGGCTTCCTTTAATTGTGCTTCAAGAGCATCCATATCGCTGTTGGCATAGCGAAACCGCTGAGCCTTGCATAAACGAACACCATCAATGATGGACGCATGGTTCAAACTATCAGAAATGATGGCATCATCCGGACCGAGGAGCGTCTCGAACAATCCTCCGTTGGCATCAAAGCAGGAAGTGTATAAGATGGTATCATCGGTTCCGAAAAAATCGGAAATCTTTTGTTCCAATTCTTTGTGTATATCCTGTGTACCGCAAATAAAACGAACGGATGATAAACCAAATCCATGCTCGTCAAGGGCTTCATGAGCAGCCGCTTTGATTTCGGGATGGTTGGAAAGGCCCAGATAGTTATTGGCGCAAAAATTGAGAACTTCGCCTCCTTCTTTTGTATTGATGACGACGCCCTGAGGTGTGGTAATGGTGCGTTCTTTTTTATATAAGCCTTCGGATTCGATTTGGCTTAATGTACCTTGATAAATCTGTTTATAGTTGCTCATATGTTACTAAGTCCAATCAAGCGCATGGCTGATTTGTTGATTGTTCATTCATCCACACAGTCAATCATCCATTCAATTTTGTTACCATTCCAAAATAATCTTGCCACAGTTCCCGGATTCCATAATGTCAAAACCTTTTTGGAAATCATCGGCAGAAAAGCGATGGGTTAACACACCGGAAATGTCCAGTCCGCTCCGAAGCATCTGCGTCATTTTATACCATGTCTCAAACATCTCCCGGCCATAAATACCTTTTAGTTGTAGTCCTTTGAAAATGATTTCATCCCAGTTGATTTTTGTCGATTCAGGCAGAAGGCCTAAGAGGGCAATCCGTCCGCCATGATACATATTTTCCAGCATGTTTTTGAATGCGTTCGGATTTCCGGACATTTCCAGTCCCACATCAAAACCATTCGACAAACCCAATTTTTTAATAGAATCTTCAATCTTATCATGTGTGACATTCAGGGCCATGGATGCGCCCATTTTAAGTGCCAGATTCAAGCGGAAATCGTTCACATCCGTTATAACTACGTGACGCGCTCCAACAAAATTACAAATCGCAACTGCCATGATTCCGATGGGTCCGGCACCCGTTATAAGAACATCTTCACCCACCATTTCAAATGACAGCGCTGTGTGAGCAGCGTTTCCGAATGGATCAAAAAACGAAGCAATATCTGATGAAATATCCGGATGAACAGGCCATACATTTTGTTCCGGCATTATAAGATATTCTGCAAAAGCGCCATCACGATGGATACCAATTCCAACCGTTCGATGGCAGAGATGGCGCTTACCTGCCCGGCAGTTTCGGCAGTATCCACAGGTAATATGCCCCTCACCGGAAACAAGTTCTCCTCCTTTGTAATGAGTGACGCCTACGCCAATTTCGACAATCTCACCCACAAATTCATGGCCAATAACTAAGGGTGTTTTAATCGTGCGTTGAGACCACTCATCCCATTTATAAATGTGGAGATCTGTCCCGCAAATGGCCGTTTTAAGAATTTTAATTAAAACATCATTGGTCCCCGGTTCCGGTTTGGGAACATCTTTCAGCCAAAGGCCGGGTTCAGGTTTGGATTTGCAAATGGCTTTCATAGATTTTATTTAAGATAGTTAAGTCAGAATTTAATGGAGAAAGTGTTTAAAAACAGCCTGTCCCGATTTATCGGGATAATTATGTAAAACGTAAAGCGTGATATATTTTAGGCAGAATATGACGAATACCATTTTTCAAATGAATTTTAAATTGGTTGGGGTTAATATTGAATAGAGAAATATAAAATGTAAGAGAGGTTTATGAGTACAGATTTAACATTTTTCACCAACAAAACAGTTCAAATTATTCAGACATTCCCTGAACGATTGAATTTTCCAATTAGTCAGCCACTGGCTGACCAATTAACCGGTGAAATTCCTCAGGCAATGCCTGAGGAATCCAAAAAGCAAATTCTTAAGCCACTAGCTGAAGAATTGAATATTGGAAAACAACAGACACTGTCTGTCGAATTAGTAACATCGCTGGAATCGTTACTCACTCACTTTACTTTTACTCATTTCACGGAATTAAGCAAAATAGACGATCCGCTGAAACGCGCCTTTTATGAATAAGAGGACTTTATGGGGCAAAAAGAGAAATTAATGGATAGGCGATTCGCACAAATACTCATTGAAAACCGACCGGATTATAATAAGTTTGATGAACTTATGGATTAACTAAAGTTGAAAGGGAATTGAGATCTTGAAAGAAGTATATGATAAATACAATTTTTCAAATGAATTTTAAATTGGTTGGGGTTAAAATTCAGCATAGATTATTAAAATATATGAGAGGAAATCTACGGAAATTATGAGCACTCGCTTTTTTACAAATGAAGATCAAAATACTTTGTTGAGGAAGTTTGAAGGTATTTTTACAAAAGGGACAACTACCGGATATCGAAGTACAGTTAAAAGAAGAAACTGTGCGGTTAACACAAAATCAATTGGCAGTATTATTCAATTCAAGTCGTATTAATATTACTGAACATATTCAACTCATTTTCCATGAAGGTGAATTAGAAATAAAAGCAACTTGTCGGAAATTCCGACTAGTTCGAACTGAAGGTAAAAGACAAGTAAAAAGGGAAATTGAACATTACAATCTTGATGTCGTCATTTCTATTAGCTATCGTGTAAAGTCCAAAACAGCTACCCAGTTTAGAATCTGGGCGACGAATATATTACTGGAACATTTGGTCAAAGGCTATACCATCAATGAAAAACGCCTGAAAGCGCAGGCGCAAATATATCAGGAACTACAAAATTCGATTAGTGTAGGATTGGCTTATGCCTGAAAATAAATTCATCATTATTTACAAACAAAAAGGTAATAAACCAGCCATTGATGTGCATTTAGTAGAAGACACAGTATGGTTAACACAAAACCAATTATGTTTACTTTTTCAAAGAGACAAACGGACAATTTCAGAACATATCAATAATATCTACCGAGAAGGTGAACTCACCAAAAAGTCAACTGTCCGGAAATTCCGGACAGTTCAAATTGAAGGGAAAAGAAAAATATCCAGAAACATTGAACACTATAATCTTGATGTAATTATTTCAGAATATGACCAATACCGTTTTTCAAATGAATGTTAAGATGGATAGAGTTAAAATTCAGTAGAGATTATGTAAATATATAAGAGGATTATGAGCACAGATTTAACATCCATTACGAAAAAATACTTTTATAAAAATAATAAATTTGAAGAATTGATTTCTATCGTGACAGAAGCCGAAATAGATTGCATGGTATATGAGTTGTATGGGCTTACGGAGGAGGAGAGTGTGCTTGTGGAGGAGAATATTTAATATTACGTGTATTACTGAAAATGAGTGTGTAGGAAGTGCATTGGGCGGAGTGTGAGTTGGTGCAGAGGTGGCTGGAGAAGGCGAGGAGTGTTTAAAATTGAACATTGAAGATTTGATATTTACTATTTTAACTTGTGCAAGAAATGCAAGAGTTCAAAAGAATTATTTAATTTGTCAATAAATCTTGTAGAGTTGATTTGATGATTACACAATTTGGGTATCAATTACCGAGTATTCATCGGTGGTTCCCGGATAGGGTAAAACAGCTGACCGGAGATTCAAGATGGTTGATAACACTATGCATTTTATCAATAATGATATTATCATTCTTATAAAACAATGAAAACGAAAGAATTTATACTTTAGATAAAAAGAGTGCGTATGCGGAAGTCTCTCTTTCTTAATTTTATGGGTTAAATAGTTCACAATAGTACAAGCATGTAAATCAGTGTAATATTTATTACCAATTAGGTAAACAAATTTATGGATATTGATTTTAAAACAAGTAAATTATCCAAGGTATTCAATTCCGAAAAAAACCTGAACAAGGCTTACGGCAAACAAAGGGCTAAAGCAATTATGCGCCGTATGGCTGTATTAAGGGGGGCTCCCAGTTTAGCGGATGTTCCTCATCAGAAGCCGGAGCGACGCCATCAGTTAACAGGGAACAGGAAGGGGAAATTCGCCGTGGATATAACAAGGAATGAACGCATAGTATTTCTCCCAAATCATAATCCGGTTCCCACCTTAGATGTTGGTGGAATTGACTTGGAAAAAATTACAGCAGTCAAAATAATTGCAGTAGAGGATTACCACTAATGGTACAACCAACCAATACTTATTCACCCGATTACACTGTCTCACCAGGCGAAATTCTGGAAGAGTATTTGGAAAGCCGGGAGATGTCTAAAGCAGATTTTGCCCGGAGAACGGGACTGTCTCCTAAGACGATCAATCAAATTATTAAAGGGAAAGCCCCCGTATCGGCTGAATCAGCGATACAGTTCGAACGAGTGCTGGGGGTTTCCGCAAAACTATGGTCAAACCTCGAAGCCCGGTACCGGCTTTTTAAAGCAAAGAAAGAAGCGAAAGAACGATTAGCTTCAGATGTTCAATGGTCAAAACAATTCCCCTTATATGAACTGGGGAAAAGGAAATTTATTAAAACGACGAAAGATCAGATTAAAAAGGTTGATGGACTTTTTCGATTCTTTGGTGTAGCTAATAAAGAGGGATGGAATACAAAATATAGTGATATGCAATTTGCCTGTCGTCATTCACAAGCGTATACGAGTGATTCCTATGCGCTGGCAACGTGGATGAGGTGTGGTGAAATAGAAGCTCAAAATATTGATTGTCCACCGTATAACCAAAATCAATTAAAAAAATCCCTAACGAAGATTAAAGGTTTAACAAATGAAGAACCAGATGTGTTTGAACCTGCAATGGTACAGTTATGTTGTGAAGCCGGTGTCGTCCTTGCCTTTGTAAAGGAGTTCTCAAAAACGCACATCAGCGGTATGGCCAAGTGGGTTTCACCGGGAAAAGCTCTGATTATATTAAGCCTCCGACATAAATCCGATGATCATTTGTGGTTTGCTTTTTTCCATGAGGCTGCTCACATATTTCTGCACAGCAAGAAAATGCTTTTCGTGGAACTAAAAGGTCCGATACACGTGGAAAATTGATAGGTAGACGTACGCTACGAACCGTAGATGTCAAACGATACCGCCCTCCTTGGGAAGGTTTGTGTATTGAAAGATATCTTCTGGATCGTAGCCACTCTGGCTACTAGATGAGTCGAATTGCAAGTGCTCGTTGGATTGTGAAAGCCCCGCATCGCAATTCACGCCAACTTCTCCAATTTAGTTGCAAAAAACCGAGCACCCCATAACGTCAATGTTTCCTGCTCGCCCGCCTTCAGAAACGGCGCCACATCGCC
>JADFRD010000053.1 GCA_022561485.1 Fidelibacterota bacterium
TAAGCACTGTTTTAGAAATAGATGGGCTAAAATAAGCCTCCCCTTTCATTACGGCTCGTATGGCTTCAATCACTGTGGACGCAGCGGATTGTTTATCAAGATAACCTGAAACACCAGCCCGAATAGCCTCTAAAACGTATTCTTCGTCTGAATGCATAGATACCAGTATTATTTTTGTATCCACAAAACGCAATATTTCCTTTGTTGCTTCTAGACCGTTGATGTTTGGCATTGCAATATCCATCAAGACAATATCGGGTTTCAGTTGTTTCGCCAGCGCAATGGCCGTTTCACCGTTATCTGCCTCACCGATAACTTCTATATCTTTTTCAAAAGACAACAATGCTTTTATGCCATCGCGAACCAGCGTATGGTCATCTGCGATCAGGACTTTGGTAATAATAGGTGTCATAATTCAGAAGAAAATAGTCAATTTTTGTTCTTTTGTGTAAGAGGAACTTCAATTAAAAGAAGAATTCACTTTATTGGAGCGCTACCTGATACGCGGATCCAATTGTCTGGTACCACCGGGAAGGAATTGATCCAAGAATTATCAACCCCCCGCCGGTGGAGATCAATAGAAAAATCTTCATCTAAAGAGGATAATGCCGCAAGTGAAGCAAGATACACCGGTACTGATTTTTTATAACCATACCTCGAAGTTTAAATTAACTATATATTGCGGGAAATCCACTGTATGGTATAAAAAAGGACAATTATATCACAAAACTACCAATAATTATACCGTAAAAAAAAGATTATACCATAAAAATACTCTCCTCAGATAATTGACAAAACTCTGATGTTAGGGTAAATTAGAATGAATTATTAGAAAGAACACCACCAGAGACCTGTGTGGCGGTTCTGTGATCAATGAAAAAAAGTAGATTAAGACCAAAAACCCATTTAATCGGTCATCTGATCTTGCTGGTAAAGGAATTAACGATAATGACGAGAAGAACACATCATATTATTTCAAATCCATTCGGAATATGGAATGATAAAAAGTCGGACACTGTAGATGATGGAAAATAATAAAATTTATGTAACTGCATATTAAATGCCACAACATTTGTAAGATACCCAACATGAAAAATAAGTTAGGAAGCTTAATAGCAAATGTGATAAAAAAAGTTATGGAGAAACCCTATTTAATATATGTTTTGATTCTGTGTTTCTTTGTGATTTCTTGCAATATTAGCCCTGATGAAGACGACAATGGGAATGGTGTAAAACCTCCAACTCCGGTCTACCCGGATATTGATCAATACCCGGCCTGGTCACCGGATGGAAATGTTATTGTTTACTATCACACCGGGGTAACAAGCGTGGAAGCTTCTGGTCTGAGTCATGTCAATCGTGATTCGGTAGGTCTAGGGTTTATCTCACCGACGGGAGATAACAAGCGACAATTTCTCAAAGGAAATAACAGAACACCTGCCTGGAGTCCTGATGGAAATTGGATTGCCTTTGTCAATGGCGCACAAATCTACAAGATCAAAACCAATGGAGACAGTTTAACCCAACTTACATTCGAAGGACACAATTTCTATCCTACATGGAGTCCCGATGGACAGTGGGTCGCATGCGCACGGTCAGTATGTGAAGGAGACAGAACCTGTGGAATTTGGATTATCAACTCTAACGGAGAGCAAAATCGTTTTATTGCTGAATACGGCATGTATCCCACATGGAATCCCTTTAAAAATGAAATACTTTATATAAGGCGAGTAGTAACAGAGAAGGGCGAAGTTCTCGGGGACTCTCTCTGGGTATTTGATGTAGAAAGAAACGAAAATATGCCTTTAATTTTCCTTACGGGAGTAAACGACGATAATCGATACCCGAAATACTCGTCTGATGGGTTGAGTATTGTGTTTGCATCAAATGCTCAAATATGGGTGATGGATTCGGATGGCACCAATTTACTTCAGTTGACGCAAAAAGGGGGTAATTATCCCGCCTGGTCTCCTGATGGTAATTATATAGTCTACACTTACAATAACTATACTGAACTTGACGATGAAAATGGTCGTCTCTGGATTATGGATTCAGATGGTGACAATAAGCGCCAGTTGACTTTTATGAATAAGTGAGGACAGTCGATGGTAAATAAGATGAAGAAGATAATATATTTAATATATGTTTTGATTCTGTGTTTCTTTGTGATTTCTTGCAATATTAGTCCTGATGAAGATGATAATGACGGCGTTAGACCAGAGCCATTTATTCTCCCAAAATACTTTGACTCTCCAGCCTGGCACCCTGAGGGAACCTGGATTGCTGCTTATCATTACGATAGCCTGGATACGGATGGTGATGGCCGGAACGATGATTACTTCGTTGGCATCTGGTTAGTTCATTCGGAAACCGGTACTACTCAGCCCCTGATCAGAGGGTTTGGCAATCCCGCCTGGAGTTCCGACGGCACTCAACTGGTTATGGAGGCTGGTGGGCAAATATTCACCATCAAAATAACCAGCCTGGAACCGGTGGAAGTGGACACCAACACATTGTTTCAACTCACTTTTGAGGGAAGAAATTATTTCCCGGACTGGAGTCCGAATGGGAAATGGATTGTTTATGATTCTGATATTGATGACACAAAGTATGATATTTGGATTATGGATTCAGATGGAGGGAACAAGAAAAATGTTAGTGGAGAGAGCGACAGTTTGGATCAAGGTGGCTGGCGTATACCAAACTGGTCGCCTGATGGTAAATATATTGTTCATGAAAGGTATGTAAGTGGCGGTGATAGCGGGCCTGAAATCGTCATTATGGACACAATGGGGCAGAACCCAGTGTACTTAACTTTGAATAATGAGAGATCTGACCAGTACCCGCGGTATTCTCCTGATGGCACCAGAATCGCATGGTACACCAAGCCACGTGTGGGTCCACCCGCCATTTGGGTGTTGAACAGCGATAGTTCGAATTTACGAAAAGTGTCGCCAGACTATGCTTGGAGATCTGACTGGAGTCCCGATGGTAGCCAGTTAGTGTTTCTCTACCTGAATTATGAGAATCGAGACCACCCTGGTAACGGAGAACTTTGGCTGATCAATGTGGATGGCAGCGGATTGCGACAGCTAACCTATTTTAAAGATAATTCATTGTAACCAAAATAGAAAGGAGGGTAGTGCTATGAGAGCTGAATAATAATGGCCCTCACGGAAGACATACTATTTGCTATAATTTAAGATCCGACGAGGTCAATTATGAGCGGTGGTAAAGTCTGTCTGTCAAACGAGGGTCAATTTTTAGTTCAACAACACAAAAATAATAGTTCAATATTTCAAGCAAAAAAAAGGAGATTTTGAAATGAGAACAAATTCTAAAATAGAAGTTTGGGGAATGTTAATTCTCTGCACCCTGTATGCATTTGCTCATGGTCAGAGCATAACCCCCTCTATTGACCCGGAACGGGAGATCATTGTCATGTTTAAAAGCGATGCTGTGATTCCACCGGCAAACAGGACCGAAGGGAGACCGGACGAGTTTCAAATACCGGAACAAGCACTGCGACAGCTTCTCTTGAATACTAACGTGGAGGCGATTTCACGGCTAATGCCTGACTTTCTTCCTGAAGACAAATATGGAGTAAGCCGTACAGGTGAAGAAGTTCAACTAACAGATTGGACAAACGTGTATGTAATTCGTCTCCCTCAACCACAGGCAAAAGAGGGATTTCTTAATGCTTTAAAGAACCGTCCAGAGGTGATTTTTGCAGAAATCCACGGGCGTAGCGAGCCAGATTTGATTCCAAATGACCAATATTTCTATAGGCAATGGGCCTTGAAAAATGATGGCACGTATTGGCAGGGAAGCGGCACGACGGGTGCAGATATAAACGCCACCCAGGCATGGGATATCACCACCGGTTCAAGCAGCATCAAGATCGGCATTGTGGACAATGGCATGCAGACCAACCATCCGGACTTTGCTGGAAGAGTTACAGGCGATACGGGAGACAACAGCAGTCATGGTACTGGAGTTGCAGGAGTTGCTGCCGCCCAGGGAAATAATTCCATCGGAATAGCAGGTGTCGCCTGGAACGTTGGAATTATCAATGAAGACTACGGCACGGGCAGCGATGCGGCCGTTGCTGCAGCAGTGCGTAGCGCCGCTAATCGGGGAGCCGACGTCATTAACAATAGCTACTATATCGATCCAATTGGTCGGTATTCTACTACTATCAGAATGGCGTTCGCTGATGTGTATAAGCTAAACAGAGTCGCAGTAGCCTCGATGGGCAATCAGTACGACGAAGTCATTCAGTATCCAGCGGCTTTTGGGCAGGGTATTATTACAGTAGGGGCCACCACCAACGCAGATGTAAGGGCGGTTTATTCCAGCACGGGTAGTTGGATCGATGTCGTTGCCCCGGGGGAGGTGCGGGTTCCGGTTCTTCTGATGATAAGGATGATATTTACACGACAACGCCCGGTAGTAGCTACGGGTACGTGAATGGAACATCCTTCGCTGCTCCCGTTGCCACCGGTATCGCAGCGCTACTCCTTTCTGTTAACTCCAGCCTTTATAACGATGATATCGAGCAAATCATACGGCTTGGTGTGGAAGATAAAGGTGACCCCGGCTTTGACAATTTGTATGGCACCGGCCGTGTCAATGCCCGCGCCGCCTTGGATTTGATCCGTTTACCTAACGTAGTCAAACAGTGGACAGCCAGTGGCGGCTCAAGCGTGTCGAGTACAAATACTTATACCATGGTATTTTTCAGCACACCGGGGTTGGCAACGGGTATTTACATTGTCAAACGATATGATGTACGAAAAACGGTGTCTTTCCCCCAGTCCTTTATATCAACACCCTATGTTTGGGGTAGAGGCGTTGCCACAAATGGTTATTCCGCCGCAAGTCCTAATTTTGGAATGGGATGGTGTAATGTTGTTTCCGGGAGTGAAACATCTACCGGCGTTACATTACAAACATATGTATATAAGGTATGGAATATTATGGGGCAATATCTTGGGTATTATCCTACCTCGCCAAGTAATGTTACTTTTGCTTACACCGCGTTAGAGGAAAACCCACCCCCTTCAACGCCTACCAATTTTTATGGTACGGGAGGTCAAGGACAAAATCCAACCTTACACTGGGATTCTGTAGTAGAGCCTGATATTGATTATCTGGAACTGAAAAGAACAGTAACGGGACAAGGTGGAGGGAATAGAGTGTTTACTTTATCTCCCGGCACTACTCAATATACCGACAACACCGTAATAATTGATAAATTTGGGTTTGCAACTATAAAGTACAAATTGAGATCAGTTGATTATGCCAGTCAATATTCCGGGTATACAAATACCGTTACCTATTCAGGCGAAGGCTTATGGAAACAAATGGCGGATTTTGAAATTATTCCGGAAGAATATGCTCTTCATGCAGCTTTTCCCAACCCCTTTAATCCATCCACGTCAATCCGTTTTGATTTACCGGAGAGAAGCAGAGTATCCATGATCATCTATGATGTACTTGGAAGAACAGTAAGAACATTAGTCCAAGACGCAATGGAACCGGGCTTCAATGAGATACGGTGGGGTGGAAAGGACGATAAAGGTAATCCTGTACCAACGGGAATGTACATTTACCGATTCTCTGCTTTTTCTGAAGAGAGCGACAAGCAGTTTAACAAAAGCAATAAACTGGTGTTAATGAAATAAAATACGTGTGTAATAAAGAGAGCGCCGTCACCTTTGGCTAAATTTCTGCTGGCGGCGCTGTACGTTATACCGAACCAATGAAAAAATTGCAATAAATCATGGAGGGTGTCGGTGTTTTCAGAGATATACCAGTACTGATTTTTTTATAACCATACCTTGAAGTTTAAATTAACCACATATTGCGGGAAATCCACTGTATGGTATAAAAAAGGACAATTATATCACAAAACTACCAATAATTATACCGTAAAAAAAAGATTATACCATAAAAATACCAGTGATTATACCATAAAAATACTTAATAGTGATAATTGACGCCCGGTGCATTTTATGGTAAAATCCGTACGTGAACTATAAATAATTATACTTTGCTACAATTCTGTGACGTATAAAATATAAGTGATTTATAAAGAAAGCCCTCCTCGCACCTGGAGGGCTTTTCTTTTTAGAGGGTTTTGCAAAACCCTTTGCACAAACCCGCCTACGTTCCTACGGCGGACAAGTTAAAAAGTGCAAAATCCTCCAGATTTTCGTTCCCCGTTACAGTCGTTCCCTGCGAAAATATGCTCCACATTTCACTGGGTAAACCTCCATACGGGGCAGGGGAAAACTTGTCCATAGTACCACTATTGACTGCGTTTCCCGCCTAAATCAGGAAAATTTTACCTCTTTTTTCTTCACGCATCTGATTTTTCAAAGCACTCATATCTTGTTATCCGATGACGTATTAACTTTGTTGATGAATATGAGGATTTGTAAATGAAATCAAAGTCGGCACGAGCAACAATACTTATTCTAATCGCACTGTATCTTTTTTTCCGCTGGTACTTTTTTCCTCCTTTGCCACCATACATCGGCAGTCAGCAACTGGTGGGTCTCCAGGAAAAAGTTGATATATATACCGATGAATATGGTGTCCCGCACATTTTTGCAGAAAATGAAAAAGACCTGTTTTTTACTGTTGGGTATATTATTGCCCGTGAAAGGTTGTTTCAATTAAGCACGGTTGCGTCTGCTGTTCGCGGAGAACTGGCGGCCTTTTTCGGCGATAATGCTCTTGAAGATGATATTTATCTCCGCACGTGGGGGATACCGTCTATATCACAAAAAATTGTTGATGGTTATAATGAAGAAACAATGATGATTGCGGAGGCATTTTGCAACGGCATCAATGCCTATATTGATGAAGCGGGAAGCAGATTGCCGGTTGAATTCAAAATCCTTCGACAAAAACCCATAAAGTGGAGGCCTTCGGACCTGGCAGGGCACGGCAGGCTGATGGCTCATGACCTCCAGCAATCATGGAAAGCGGAAATTATGTTCGGCCTGATTCAACTATACTATGGAGCGGAAAAAACAGCAGAATTAATGCCGGCTTATGAAAACCACTGGCCGATAATTGCAGCACAGGAGATGAATAATATCTGGGAGCAGTTTTCAGAAGCTGTTTGGGACCGGGAACAAAGTATGCGCAATATTCTGGGTACGAACGGCATGTCCATCGGTTCAAACAGTTTCGTGATTTCAGGAAACTTGACCCAAAGCGGGAAACCGTTATTAATGAATGATCCTCATTTGGAATTTTCACAACCAGGCGTGTGGTATGAAATTCATTTGAACGGAGGCCGCTTCAATGTGAGCGGTGTTTGTTTAGTGGGACTTCCCGTGCCGATTATTGGTCAAAATGAACACTGTGCCTGGGGATTTACGAACATTATGGCCGATGATATAGATTTTTTTATTGAGAAAATTCACCCGGAGAATTCCCATCTGTATTTTTATGGTGATACTTGGCGAGAAATGGACATTGTTGAACAATCCATTCCGTTGCAAAACGGCCGCGACACAACTATTGTTATACGCTCCACGGTACACGGGCCCATTATCAGCGACATTCATCCACTGCTGAAAAACAGCGAGATGGCGGTTTCCATGTCTTGGACCGGCCACTGGGAGACGAGTGAATTATCGGCTTTGATCAAATTGAATACAATGAAAAACTGGGATGACTTTTCAAGCGCCGCCAGGGACTTTTCTGTTCCCGGTCAAAATATAGTATATGCAGATATTGAGGGAAACATCGGGTGGAGGCCCGCGGTGAAGTTGCCGGTAAGAAAAGATGGAAACAATTTATTACCCCGTCCGGGGCATTTACCGGAATATGACTGGAAAGGGACGGTTCCCTTTGAAGAAATGCCCTATATATTTAATCCGGAAAAAGGATATATTGTTACAGCGAACCAAAAAACAATTGACGATTCCTTTCCGCACTATATTTCGAATATGTGGGCAGACCCCAGCCGGGCAATGCGGATGGAAGAACTGATTAATGAAAAAAAGATTATTGGCGTTGACGACATAAAAGACATTCAGGGAGATATCACTTCTTCCTTTGCTCGTGAATTGACTCCCTATATTTTGAACACTGAGAAAGGAAACGAAACAGGTAACCTTAAAACAGCATTTGATCTTTTAAAAAATTGGGACGGAAACGAATCAGCCGAATCGGCAGCAACACTTGTATTTCATGTTACGTTAAACCGTCTGTTTTATAATATTTATTATGATGAGTTTTCTGCAATAAATCCCAAGCTTATGGACGGATTAACGTCTCTTACACTTTTTGCTTCAAGAAATTTAATTCGGACTATTAAGGAAAATACCAGCAGCTGGTTTGATAATATTGAAACAGAAGATAAGGTTGAAACAAGAGATGATATCATATATCAATCTGTTATTGAAGCGGTTTCTGAAATTGAAAATACGATAGGTAACGATCCAAGCGTCTGGGCTTGGGGAAAACTCCACACGTTGACGCATCCCCATGCCATGGGGAAAATAAAGGCTTTGAATTGGCTGTTTGGGTTTAACGTGGGACCTTTTGCAACCGGCGGGTCTGCAATGACGGTGAATAATGGAGAATACGATATTGTAAAACCCTATCATCAGACGTCGGGTCCTTCCATGCGGCGTATTGTTGATTTTTCTGATTTGAACTCAACCCAGATGATATTACCCGCGGGACAATCCGGTTTACCCAACAGTCCCCATTATGACGATCAGGCAGAAATGTTTATTTCCGGCCAATACAGAACGACGCGATTTGATGAAACCTATATCAGGAACAGTGATTCGTTTCAACATTTAATTCTTACCCCATAGATATGATCTTATTTATAGTCATTGCTATTTTAATTTGTGTTTTGATCGCCCATTACTTCACATGGCGACCCAGCAATAGCGATACATATTATAATCATCAACCTTTATGGTTCGCTCATCGCGGCGCGTTTTTAACAGCGCCGGAAAACACTCTTTCCGCATATATTGAAGCTCAACACAAAAATATTCCGGCAATTGAATTAGATGTCGTTTCAACAAAAGACGGTATTGTGGTTTGTTCGCACAATTTCGATTTGGAGCGCAAAACCAACGGTTTCGGTTATATTCATGAGCTGAATTATTCTGAATTGAAACAGGTAAAGAACGGCCGGTTACCCAATGGACCTTATGAGAAAATTGCCACATTAGAAGAAGCGTTAAATGTGATTAAATATCCTGTTCGTATTAATATTGAGATTAAAACATTCAAAATATTTGAATTCAAAACAGCCATCGCAACAGCAAAAATTGTTAAACGTAAACAACTCGTTGACAGGGTAATGCTATCAAGCTTTAATCCAATAACATTGTGGGTAATTAAAACACTTTATCAATCTATTTTAACAGGATACATTATAAAAGAAAGATTTATGCTGCTGCTTGTTCATGTTTCCAGAGCAGATTTTATTCACCCAAGAAGCGATTTGGTTACAAAAAGGTTGCTTCAATTTGCCAGGAAAAAGGGAATGAGGATCAATGTGTGGACTGTTAATACAAAACCGGCCATAGACTGGTTAATTGAGCAAGGTGTTGACGGAATTATAACAGATAGGCTGGAGTATTATTCAGAATGAAAAATGTTGCGGTAGCAGAACTGAAACAAAAAATGGACCATAGTTAAAACTTTACTTTATTGGACGTATACGAATCATCACCGTCAAGCCGGATCAATGCTTAAAGCATCGCGTTCCGGTAAAGACCATGGCGATGCCGAATTCATTGCAAGCATCAATTACTTCCTGGTCACGGATGGATCCGCCGGGCTGAATCACAGTTGTGATTCCGGTTTCCCTAATGGCATCAATGCTGTCCCTGAATGGGAAAAATGCATCGGAAGCCATTACAGCGCCTTGGACATTTCCCCCGCTTTTTCGTAGCGCCATGTGAACCGCATCCACTCGGCTCACCTGCCCTGCTCCGAGACCAATTGTTGTATTGTTTTTGGCAATCAAAATTCCATTGGACTTTGCATGGCGGAGTACCTTCCATGTAAATAATGCTGTTTCAATATCTTTATATGACGGCTGTTTTTTAGTCACGACTTTTAGATCGTCTTTTGTTAATATTTTTGTATCCGTATCCTGAACCAGCAATCCACCTTCCACAGAGCGGTATTCAACTTTAGAATTCCGTTTTCCAAAATTGCCGATTTCCAACACGCGTAGGTTCTTTTTCTTTTTGAAGAAAACCAGAGCGTCGGATTCATAATTTGGCGCTAAAACAATTTCTACGAATACCTTACTAATCGCCTCCGCTACATCAACGGAACAGGTTCTATTCAGGGCAATAATCCCGCCAAAAGCAGACAGATTATCCGCATTGAAAGCCCGGTTGTAAACATCTAAAAGATCATCTCCAACAGCCACACCACAAGGATTGGCATGTTTCACCACCACGCAAGCAGCACCATCAAATTCCCGTACGCAAGCCAAAGCCGCATTGGCATCCATAATATTATTATAAGACAATTGTTTCCCCTGGTAGATTTTCGCATTCAGAATGTTAGGTTCATTATTTCCGGGAATTTTATAGGAGGCCGCCTGCTGGTGAGGATTTTCACCGTAGCGAAGATTTGAATGTTTTTTAAACGTAAGAGAAAAATCGTCTGAGAATTTTTCATCCTTTAAATAATTATGAACAATGGTATCGTACTGCGCTGTGAACCCAAAGGCTTTGGAAGAAAGTTTTTTGCGAGTTTCAAATGAAAGCACTCCATTCATTTTTAATTCTTCAATAATGGCAGGATAATCCGCCGGATCAACCACCACGCAAACCCATCCCACATTTTTAGCTGCGGAGCGAATCATGGTGGGACCGCCGATGTCCACGTTTTCCAAAGCCAGCGCCAGATCACAATCTTCTCTGGAAATGGTTTTGGAAAAAGGATAAAGATTACACACAACGAGATCAATCCATTTTATGTTATTGGCTTTAGCATCTTCGGCATGTTGATCCCGCAGACCGAGAATCCCGCCCACCACCAATGGATTGATTGTTTTCACCCTGCCGTCCATGATTTCCGGGAATTGGGTATAATTACTGACATCCATCACGGCAACGCTCGCTTCTCGCAGAGTTTTTGCCGTGCTGCCGGTTGATAAGATTTCCACATTGAGCTCATCTAATACTTGAGCCAGTTCAGCAACGCCCGTTTTATCGAATACGGAAATGAGGGCACGATTCACTTTGATTGGTTCTTGATTTAAAATCGGATTGTCTAACATAGTTTTTTCTTTGGGCACAGAGTCACAGAAGTTTAATTACGTAAAATGTAATTATGTAATTTTCTTATGTTTTACGCATTACTTATTAAGTATTTCTCTGCGTCTCTGCGGCTAATTAGTTTAATTGCTTCTATAAAGGCTTCGCCCTCTAATTTTTGAACTTTGGTTTTCAAAGACTCAACGGTGTCATCCGGTTCAACTATACATTTTTTCTGAATAAAAATAGGTCCGCCGTCTACTTCTTCTGTTACAAAATGGATGGTACATCCTGTTTCCGTTTCTTTATTCTTCAGCACTTCCGCATGGACATCTGTATCCATTCCTCCGGCGTACTTTGGTAGAAGAGATGGGTGGACGTTCAAAATTTTGCCCTGCCATTCCCGGCAAAATTCAGATGACAAAATACGCATAAACCCAATCAGCAGAACAAGATCAACTTCATGTTCTTTTAGAACGGCAGTCATTTCAGCATCGAATTCTTCCCGGTGTTTCCCTTTGTGGGGAATAAACACAGCAGGCACATTGTGGTTTCCGGCTCGTTCCAATATGTAGGCATTTTTTCTGTTGGAGATTACTACAGACACTTCCGCATCCAGTTCGCCATTTTTGATAGCATCCAAAATAGCCTGAAGATCTGTGCCTTTGGTGGAGCCGAGGATTCCCAATTTCATAATGGAAATTGTTTTTAGTTAAAATGTCATTTACTAAAAAAAGGTGTGAGTTTATTGCCACTCAACGGGACAAGAAAACCGGTACCGGGTTGAATTTGTGTTGCTTGATTTACAATAATTGGCCACCATTTAACCAGCTTCCATGACATATTCCAAAAGTCAATATTATTCCAACCCTTTTGTAAAAAGAAGGCTGTTAGTTCAGATTCTTTCCATGCAGCCCTTTCATGCTTTTTCCGGATAATGTTTTTATCTCCAGATATTATAACCCAATCATTTTTTTCTTGGGAAAGCGTTGTTATCCAATCAACATCGGGTGTGTTTCTTTCAAATTTGTCTAAAAGTGGTACGACAGTATGTCCATCTGGTTTAGATAAAAAGGATAGAGCTCTGGCCAGCCTTGGGGGCAGGTTATTATCAAAGAAAAAATTCAATTAGAGAGCAATGAGTTTTCAAATTCAACAGCATGCTTAACCGTGGAGATATGTATTTCATACCAATCAGCAACAGTTTTGAAAGATTTCTCTGTATTATATGCACAGGCAAGGGTTGAAGTCGGGATTCCTTCTTTGAAAACAATTGGTTTCCCAAATGAGATTTCAGGATCAATAACAATACCTTGTTTTTTACCCATTGGCCACCACCGAAATACAAGATCATCATCAGCAAACTCTAAACCAAGAAATAGATATGGTTGCAAAATTTTCTCAATCAAAAGCTGGTTTTTTGCAAGTTCTATTAAAATTATATCATCAGATTTAGAAGCAATTTCAGCAATAATTACTTTACCATCTGTTTTGAATTTTCTGGTAGCAAATGGGTGTTCAGAAGAAAGTAAGTTTTTTGCGTTTTTATATGCTTTTCTAATGTGGATTAAACTAATTCCATGTTTTTTAAATGCATTTATAAAACGTATTTCAATAAGATCTAGAAATGCCAAGGCTACCTGTGAATCCAGTGTTTTAAAAGTTGAAGATATTACGGGCGGAGAAATAGAAGACTTATTATGGTAGGTATAATTATAACCCGACACCCATCTTCTAATAGAATTTGGGTGTATACCCGTCAGCCGAGCGGCGTCAGGTATGGAATAAATTCCATGTCCAATATAATTAAATGTGGTTCCCATTGCTGATTATTCTCTTAAAATAAGTGGCTGTCATTAATAATTTACATCTAAAAGTTTATTTGGTTCATTATTTCAAATAACTCTTTGAATAATATACAGTCAGATTCAAAGGCTATTGTGGCATTCACAAATTTTAATTTTTTCAACCACAGAATTCACAAAGATTTAATTTTCTGCTCAATGGCATTTAAATCTTTCCCATTGGGCATAATAAACAAACATTTTCCATTACTTCTTTTTTCCCACAAGTCACCTAAAGCTCTCTTTTCTTTTGAATCATCAGTTGTCCAACGATCTTGTCCTTTATATTCAACAATAAGAATTCGACCATCGATAAGTTTGCAGATAAAATCCGGATAAAATTTATCTGTAGATGTTTGTAGCCAAAACGAGTCTTTTGGTTTTCTTTCAATATTTCTAATCCAAAATTTGACCTCATTTAATGTGTCTAATAATCGAGCGCATTCAAACTCTTCGCCTTCATTTTTTAGATCACCAATTACATCCGGATAATAATGCTTTTGAAATTGATAGGCTCCATCGTAACGAAAACGTAAAGGATAGCGAGATTTATCCCTGTCAAAGGTAAACACATCATTTGCAGATACTTTTACATTTGTATCCTTCGAAAAAAGTATTTCCTGATATGCCGTTTTTTTAACATTGTTTCTGATTGAATTAATCTTTTTTTCAATAGCTTTTAATAGTGGAATCCGATCAAGGTATAGCGAATCGATTGATAGCCCTCTTTCAGATGTTAATTGGGTTAATAAACCCAAAAGAAAAACCTGCATTTCTTCTATGGGTATATCAGGGTGGTTGGTTTTTTTATCGAAGTAAACGACCAATTCAGGCAACTCAACAGAGAGAGGCGCAGAATCAAGACTTAATTGTTGACCTTGACTAATTAGTCTTGACCTAATATGACCTCTAATTTGATAAATCTCACTTACAGATACTTTTGTTGATCCTATTGAATATTCTTTTTCATTTAATCCTGCATGGTAACAGGCCGGGCTCCAATCATGTTCTAATAAATGTTGTTCTTCAAATGGTTCAAAAATGTCATCCTGTTTGACGGTTAATACAGGAACTGAAAATTCTCCTTTTGTAGTTTTTATATCCCGTTTTAAGGAATCTGACTTTTGAATTAATTTTATTAGTTCCTTTGAATCATGATCTGTTTCAGCAATTTTTAACAAATCAATTTTATTGCTTTCGGACAGAACTCCGTTTAAATAAATTTTGCTACCATAAATTTCAATTTTGTCTTTTAGAGATTCAGAAACTTTATTTTTAGGAACATTTTCTTCCATTTCCGCGAATTTAAATAGAGGGCCCAAATCAGTTTCAAATTGCTCTGTTGTTTGCGGATCATATTCAAATAAATCTTTGGCATCTTGTTTTTCAAATCCCATCTCAATGACCGCATCGGTCATTTTATTCAGGACATCAGTAAAGTTATTTGATGAAACAAATGCGTATGCTTTATTTAAGTCATTATGGTCTTTTTTCTCCACATAAGGAAGCCGCATAACACGACCCAGGATTTGTTCTATAGCTGTTTTTGAATGTGTTTCTGCGACAGAACATAAAATGTAAGCAAAAGGGCAGTCCCAGCCTTCTTTTAATTTTTGGATAGTAATAATAAACCGAAGCGGACAAGTTCTACTTAAAACATCCTGATCTCCAAGTTCATCGAGATTCCCTGTTGCGATAGCTATTTGTGCTTCTGGAATACCAAATATATTGATCAGTTTTTCTTTTAATACTTCAGGTGTGAGCGTTTCTTTTTCCTTAAGATGAGATTCCGCATGAATCAACATGATTGGGCGAATATATTTTCCGCCCTTTGACAATTCTTCTCCGGCCATTGACGCCAGTTCATTCAGTTTGCCAATTGCTGATTTCAATAATGATTCCCATCCGAGCTGAACTTCCAACCGAATGGGCATTTTTATCATATCGTCTGTTGCGAGTTCGGCGGCAGAAGCAGTATAAATAATGTTACTTGGATTTCTATTTGGTCTGGTTTCCGGCGTTGCTGTGAATTCAAGAATACAGGATGGATTGAAATTCGCCAAAGTATCCATGGATAAATCAGCTTTCACATTATGGGCTTCGTCCACAATCACAATCGGCATAGCCTGTTTTAAGTAATTGGCTAAAGACGGAATTTGTTCGTCACTATCGGGGTAACTATCCAAACCTGAAACGAGATTTTTAACACAATTCTTATAATGTCCGTTTTCACTGTAAACCCTTCTTCCTGTTTTGTCTTTAACTCTGAAAGCCTGAATGGTGGAAACAATAATATGGGTTCCCGCCTGGATACTTAATGCGCTTGTTTTTAATACCTCCTCAATATCCCAGACATAAACATTATCCAATTGTTCATTTAAAGATTGTCTGTAAAAATGATGATCATCTCTCAAGGCTTTCAACGTTTGTTGAACAATGGGTCTTGTGGGTGCAAGCCACAAGACAACTGAAGTATCTGAATCCAACCATTCTTTTTGAGTTGCGGAAACGGTATGGCAAGCTACAAATGTTTTCCCGCCGCCTGTTGGAATTCTGAAACAGATATAAGGAACACCCTTATTCAGCACAGATGGGTTTTGGTAAGGAACTGTAGCCCCAAAGTGGTCTTGTGTCATGTTTTCGAATGCCAGTTTTGGACTATCCAATTCTCTGGCAAGTTTAAAAAAATCAACCAGCCTGTCCCGCGCCTCTTCTTGGTATTGTTTTAATTGCGCCATTAAAGTTCCACACCTTTTTGGACTTGACTTAACAGGTGTAGTAATTGAGTTAAGAACGATGAAAACAACCCAATTCTTAAGTCAAGCTTTTTTTGGTATCTTTGCAGAAGTTCGAAACTTCCGCAAAGTTGAATATCATTCATCATTAGCTCACCTTAATATGATAAGGGATTTGCTTAAATGTTATTTGATTCTGCCTTAAAGTCTCATGGCTCAATCGGCAACTCGTTCCATAAATAATTTTTTGTCCATGGTAGCTTTGTAATTCTGCCAATACTTTTCTCGTAAGGGCATTTCCACCATTTGGGGATTTATCCTTCAATACGCCGTTATAAAGCAAATAAACCGCTGTGTCATTATGTATGCCAAGTAAAGGTGATTTCCCAAAATCCTTGTCATCATCTAAAGGCACGTTTAAAGCACTATAGAACACATGGCGGGCTAAATCCTTAAAGGAAATAGTTTTCCTAATTTTCCCATCTGATTCAAAAACAGTTTCACCCAATCGGTAATAATCAAAACCACCGCCTTTAGTCCAATTTACAGCTTTGGATATTCCTCCTTGTTCTCCTTCAATTACTTTTTTTAAGCGTAAAGCACAGTGTGTTTCGGCATGTTTCTCCATTTCCACACCAATATATTTTCTTCCCATTTTATGAGCCACTGCCGCAGTGGTGCCGGAACCCAAAAATGAATCCAGGACTAAATCTCCTTCATTGGTGGCTAAATGTAAAATCCGCTGAATCAATCGTTCAGGTTTTGGTGTGTTAAACGGTTCGTTTGGGTTTATTGCCTTTCCTTCTCGTTTTGCTTGTTGATTATCTCCTACTTCAGATCTATACCAAATTGTTTTTGACACCAATCCTTCTTGTACCTCTGACAAAAATCTTTTTAAGCGGGGAACATTAGTTCCATTTTTTCCAAACCATATTCTATTGTCGTTTACAAGTTCTTCAAATTTTTCTTTACTGACACCCCAACATCTTGATTCGGCAGGATTTATAACTCTACCCGACGGTGTTGTGATGGGATAATCTGTTTCTGGCATATAAGTTTTAACACTCAAGTCAGAAGACATCCAAAGACCCCTCTGGTCTTTATCAGGGTTTTTATATCGTTTGTCTGACGCTTCAGTTCTTGGCAGTAAATTTGGTCGCCATTTTTCTTTATTGCAGGCATAGGTAAGAATATGGTCATGATTATCCGAAAGCCATTTTGCATCATTTT
>JADFRD010000006.1 GCA_022561485.1 Fidelibacterota bacterium
CATTTTCTAAAATACGAGAACATTCATTCCAGACAAGATTAAGATTATTAATATAATCTTCGTACGAATCATCAAACCCTATTTGATTTCCATTTCCATAATCTTTGAGTTGCCAATATGGTGGTGATGTAATAATAAGATGGATCGAATTATCTGGAATCAAATCCATTTTCCTTGAATCACCAATAATAATTTTGTGGTTTGTTTTCATACCAATAAGTTAGTTATTTTTCTGGAATTCCTGTTCAATCATAAAAAGGACTTTTGCGGATAGTCAAGTCTTGGAACAACAAAATATTTAGCTTGATTGAGCGAGGACTCCCGTCCTCGTGAGATCGACATAAGAATTGACCGTTGATATGTGCCGGATTAGCTATTAACATTGGGTTTCAGACCAAATATGTTAGAAAGTTCTGCCCCTTCCGTAGTTGCGTTTAACAATAAAGTCTTTTCTAAAATTAACTTTGCGGAAGTGATGTTTATCCGTCTGCCGGCGGAAACTTCCGCAAAGATTATTATTCACTAAAATTTATTTCACCGTCAGCGTTAAATAAACCCTTGGAAGGTGGTTTGTTTTTATTTTGCCAAAGCGCCCATGGGATCCCAAGGCGGAAGTATGACAGGTTCTTTTTGGTACACAGAAAATTCGTCTTTGGTGATATAATCTTTATGAACCACCACTTCGTAAGTATATTCATCAAACCAGGAATCAGTCATAATATCGTAACCTTTGTCCCCGCGCTTGTCCCCCCAACTGTTTTCAACCCGCCATTTCCTAGGTAAACCCTTGCGGTCCAGGTCAACACCGGTAAACAGCATAGCGTGTGTCATTTGGCTGTCGCCATATTCCAAGCGATCCCCTTTTGTCATGGGAAAATCAGTACTGTAAAATAATTCGTAATCGAAAATGTCCATGTCCATCACGCCCAGATTGCGGTGAAAATGCTTTCCCACATCACACCCGAACCATACCGGATCATCATCTTTTATGGATGAAGCTGCTGCTTCTTTCAACCGCTTTGACGGTAAGTTTAGATAAAGAATGATTTCACCTTCCACTACATTTCCTAAATAATCTATCGTGTAGACTTCATTAAACGTTTTATCTGACATGGGACAATGAATCAAACACACATAATTCTTGAGGTTTAACCCGACATGATCTTCGAAAAATTTCTTCGGTGTTACATTCTCAAAGCGATGAAACTTTTTATCTTTATCGCGTACCTGCCAGTCAAATTTTTCCGGCGGTGTTCCCAGACAGATGGTTAACATTTGATATACAGTGCGCAGCATATCATCTTTCATTGATCTGAGTTCCTTGATATCAGCACCTTTTTTATGAATGTTGCGCAGATCTTTTGCAAACCCCCGGAGCTTACGTGTAATCATTCGATTCATGCGCATAGACTGGCTGGATTGGTAACTTTCCGGCATTTCAGATTGGGGAACCACTCCATATTTTTCGATTAAATTGGTAAACATATGCCACTGTCCTCCATCCTGAACAGGATCGGAAAGCAAATGCATAATTAATCTGCTGTCTCTGGGCTCATCTGCCGTTTTGATAATACTCTCAAGGAAGTAGTTGGATTTTTCCATTTTATCCCAGAAAATGAAATAATTCTGGCTGAACTCAAACTTTTTCAGGTTGTATTTCCGTCCCAGGTAAATCCGAAAAAGATTCAGTCCCGCAAATCCCCAGCAGCGGCCGCTTGATTTTTGGTTGGTCACTTTCATTTGTCCTGAAACCATTTCAGAAAACGTATGATCAATTTTGCGAAATGCTTCCCAATCCATCGCCAGGTCCATTATATCCCCCCGGACCGCAGCGTTTCGGGCCAGGCGAACCTGGGGGTTCTCGTTAGCAGATTTGCGATAGGATTTAAGGTCTTTACGTAAAATATATGAACTCATTTCTTTCTTCTCCTATTTATGATTTTATATGATTAGAGGGCTTTGCAAAACCTATTGCACAAATTAAAAAGTCTAAAATTCGCCTGCTTTTCGTTAGAAAACTTGTCCATAGCCCCGCTATTGACTACGTTTCCTGCCTTAATCAGGCAAATTTTACATCTTTTTTCTTCACACATCAGGTTTTACAAAGCCCTCTATTAAATAGTATACTCTTATTTATTTCCTCTACTTTCTTTGATCCAAATAAAGCAGCGACAAGTTCAAAGGCAAACTCCATGGCAGAACCGCAGGCCTGCCCGGTGATAATATTACCATCAACAGCCACCCGTGTTCCCTGATAATCTGCGGAAATGATTTTCTGGGCGGATGATGGGTGTGACGTCACATTTTTTCCTGAAATGACACCGGCCTTTTCCAATACAATGGGAGCGGCGCACACGGCTGCAATAATATTTCCTTTTTCTACCGTTTGTTGGATTGCCTTTAATACAAATGCATTTTCGGAAAGGTTTGGAGCTCCCGGGACACCTCCGGGCAGGGCAATCATATCCCAGCCTTTGTTCACTTCATCTTCTATGACACTATCAGCTATAATAGATATTCCGTGGGAACCTGTTACGTTACGTTTTCCCAAACCAACCGTTGTGACTTCTGCTCCGGCCCGCCGCAAAACATCAATGATAGTCACGGCTTCAATTTCTTCAAACCCTTCCGCCAAAGGGACAAGAACACGTTTAGACATGGATCATTTCCCCCGTTCGATCACTGTTTACTACATCAATGATCGTTTCAGCAATTGTTCCCGGAGATGTCCATGCGGAAAAATCAGCGTCCGCCATAGATGCCCGGTTTTGGAGTGTATCAATAATGGTTGGTACGATTGCGTTGCACGTTACCCCATTTTCTTTTCCTTCCAGTGCAATAGTTTTTGTCAGAGCCATCACAGCGGCTTTACTTACGGTATACGGCCCGGCAGCGGCCATACCGTTTTCTGCCGCCACAGAGCCAAAATTGATTATCCGGCCAAACCCGGATTTTTTCATGTGGGGAAGTATCGTGACACAGCAATTCAAAGCCGTTTGGAAGTTAAGATTGAACATGTGTGACCAATCGTCTGGCAACGTATCTTCAATGGATTTTCCCATGGCAAAGCCGCCCACAATATTAATCCATACATTTATTTCGCCTTTGCGATCCTGCACAATTTTGACAACGCGTTGGACATCTTCCAGCATCGTCAAATCTGTTTCCAAGGTCACGAAGGAGTCGTTGATCTCTGTGATTTTTTGAGAGGAACCATAATGGAGACCGAACACGTTTTCTTGTCTTTCAACTAAAGAGTCAACAAGAGCCTTGCCCACATTTCCCCTGGCCCCGGTTACGACCCAGTTCATTGCTTTAGAATTATCATTCAGGTTACCGATTGAGAAGTCCTTCAATTCGATTCCGCACCATTTCTCTCAATGAATCTAAATCCATATCGTTATATTGATCCTTGGGGATTAACTCACCAAACCTCAATGTCAAAATACCGGGGTTTAACTTCCAGTCGGTTTTTTTCTTCGCCTTGTACGCACCTATTAAAGCGACGGGAACAATCGTGACGCCGGTGTTCAATGCAATATGAAACGGACCTTTTTTAAATGGTCCCATTTTTCCTGAAAGAGTTCGAGTTCCTTCGGGAGATATGATAAATGAAATGCCATTACGAATCGCTTCTTCTGCATGATCAAGACTATGTATTGCTTGATCAAGTTTTTTTCTTTGGATAGGAATTGCACCATGCCTTCGGGCTAACATTCCCCAAATGGGATATGAAAATTGATAGTTGGCGCCCACCGCCGTGATATAATGCTTAACCGCTCCTCCCAGCATAAAGGGATCGATCAATGATTCATGATTGAATAAATATAAATAGGGCTGGTGTTGTTTATCCGGAGCCTTACCCTCCACCCTTAACCATTGTCCGCAGCCCAATAAAATTAACCTGGAGATAATCTTTACCACTGGATATAAATTTATTGGTTTAATAATGTATGTAAGTAAAATATAAATTAACGCACTAAAAAAAAATGTAATCAACGCCAATGGCCAAAGAATTAAAGATATGATTGTTTTAACCATTCCGTCTCATTTCATTCATTAGTGAAAAAATCTTATGATTTGCTTTTGGAAAAGCAAAATTATCTATTTGTGAAAGTTTGATCCATTGATGCTTCTGCTGTGTTGTTACCAGTGAGCCATTTTTGGCCGTGCAGTGAAACGATGTCATGTTGATGGAAAAATGGCTGTATACGTGTTTAAAACTCCCGATTTGGTTTTCAATATCCACATTTAATCCACATTCCTCTCGTATTTCTCTTTCCAATGCTTTGGTTTTGTTTTCCCCATTTTTGATCTTTCCTCCGGGAAATTCCCACAATCCCCCCAAGTGCTTTTTATTTTCCCTGAGCATAATTAGAAATTTGTCGTTTTTCCATATAATACCTGTGACAACATCGTATTCGGGTGTTTTCTTTTTGGTTAATATTTTCGGATATGTTTCCGGGTTGCCTGTGGCAACTGCACCGCAAAATTCAGTTATTGGACATTCATGGCAATGGGCCTGATTGGGCCGGCAAACTATACTCCCTAAATCCATCAGTGCTTCATTTATATCTCCTGCATGACCGTATTTCATCCATTTTAGTATATGATTATGAATAATTTTTCTATTGTGTGGAGACACTTTCTTTTTTCTCAATACTCTGGACAACACCCTAATAATATTTCCATCCAGAGCAGGAAGATTTTGTCCGGAGGAGATGGATAAAACAGCTGAGGATATGTAATCACCAACTCCGGGTAATTTTTTAAAATCCCCCATTAAATCAGGTATTTTTCCATCATGATCATTCGCAATATTATTTACAGCCTTATGAAAATTTCTACAGCGATTGTAGTAACCCAAACCTTCCCACAATTTTAAAAGATCACTTTCTTTTGCTTGCATTACATCAGTAAAAGTTGGATATTTTTTGATCCACTGTTTATAGTAAGGGATAACCGTTTCCACTTGTGTCTGCTGCAGCATAACTTCAGACAGCCATATTTTGTAAGGATCTTTGGTCTGTCGCCACGGGATATCGCGTTTATTTATTTTATACCATCTCAAAAGCGATTGAACCATATTATTTGTATTATACAAGTGACTCATTCTTCAATAGCATTTTAGACAGGGACCAGTGAAATGCAGAAAGGATTTCCTTCACTTCGTCCCTATCCTCTGTAGGAACAGCATTATTAACCTGTATCCCAAGATGGTCTAATTTTTCTTCAATAATTTCTTGGACATGTTCACCTTTGTCTGATAAATGGAGCAAGTTAATGCGTTTATCCTGTTCATCTTTTGTTTTATACACCCATCCCCGTTTTAGAATAACATCAACGAGTCGCGTCATTGTGCTATTATCAACACCAAGCTGTTGAGCCAAAGATGTCATATCAATGCCGTCATCCGGGATACAGGAAATGAGTAAAACTTGCGGAAGAGTTAAATTCCCATCTGTTATTCTGGATCTGAATAATCGCTGGAGGTCAAGGAGGAATTGTTTTAAAAGTTCGCCGAATTCCATAATTGTATAATACAAATATTATACAATATAAAACAATATCAGCTTATTTTAGATCCATTTGGCATTGGTTTGTCTAATGCCAATAAAATAATACCATCATCTTTACCATTTGCACCTAAAATAAGGACTTCCGAAACGAAAGGAGCAATTTTCTTTGGTGCAAAATTCACGACGGCGATGACTTGTTTATTCATTAGCTCATCTGCTGTGTAATGAGCCATAATCTGTGCGCTAGATTTTCGGATACCAAATCCACCAAAATCAATTTCAAGCTTATACGCCGGTATGTTGGCCTCCGGAAATTCCTCCGCTTTGATTATGGTACCAATACGTAGTTCTACTTTTTTAAAATCGTCTATTGTTATCATAATGGCTACTTTAGATATTTATCAAACCACTCAACAATGAATGCTAACCGTGCTTCACGGCGGTCGGGTCGACCATGCCTAGATAAGCCGTGAGGTTCTTCCGGAAACCGGACGTACTCCACATCACGCTTCAAATATTTCAAAGCCATAAACATTTGATCGCCCTGCTCTATATTACACCGCAGATCAAATTCACTGTGGATAATCAGCAGGGGAGTGGTGCATTTTTCAATATAGGTCATGGGGGACCATTTAAGATATGTTTCACGATTCTCCCAAGGGGCGCCTCCGAATTCATGAGACATATCCCATCCGATATCAGAATTTCCAAACATGCTGGATAAATCAGAAACGCAACGTTGGGTCACCGCTGCTTTGAAACGATTGGTATGCGTGACAATCCAATTGGTCATATAACCACCGTAACTTCCGCCGGTGACGCCTAAGTTATTTTTATTTACATAACCGAGGGATAGTGCATAATCCACTGCGGCCATGAGATCCATCATAGCCGGCTCTGCCCATTTCCCCTCGATGGCCTTAGCAAATCTTTCACCATAACCCTGGCTGCCTCTCGGGTTCGTGTACATCACCACATAGCCGGCCTGCGCCAAGACAAGCATTTCATGGTAAAATGTGCGGCCATACTGACAGCGGGGACCTCCGTGTATGTTTAAAATAAATGGATAGGATTTTTTTGGATTAAAATTCGGAGGTTTTACCAGCCAGCCCATAAGCTTTTGTCTGCCATTATAAAATTCCACTTCTTCAGCCGCAGAATAATCCCGATTGTTCACATAACGTTTATTTAAACGAGTAATCTGTTTTGTTTCTTCGGTACTTAAGTTGAGCGCATACAATTCATCAGGTGATTCAAGACGTGCGCCGTTGTAAACGAGGATTGTCTGATCATTTGCCAATGACCAGGAGCATGCCATAGCATTTTCTTCTGTAATTATTTTGGCTTTACTAGTTCTAATGTCTGTTTTTACAATATGTTGGTGGCCTTCACTGGATACACCATAATGTATTGAGGTTCCATCGCTACTCCAAATGGGGGAAGTCACCACAAATGAGGGAGTAATATCACCTAATGTTAACATCACTGCCGTACGATCAAGATTTGTTCCTTGCTCTCGATGATTTTTTCCTGTAATACTGACGGTATTCAAAATAAAATTGACCACGCCCCATCCTTTATAAGGTTGATCATGACCTATATATGCTATTGTTTTACCGTCCGGGGAATATGAGATACCGCCTTCTTTGGGTCCAGCAGGTGTCTTAACTTTTCTCAATTTCCCATCATTTATTGACACACGGTAAATATCTTGTTCTTCCGTTCGAAATCGCCAATCCTTCTCCCGAAAGGATATAAATGCAATTTCTTTTCCGTTTGGCGACCAGCAAGGAAACATATCATCATAGTCGCCAAACACCAATTGCTTTACTGAACCGGTTTTTGCATTGGCTATCCATACATGCGTGTTTTCACTGTCAAAATAGCCTTGTCCATCCAGACGGTACCAGATTTCCTTGATATGCCTGTAAACAGGTGTTTTCACTTTTCCTTCCTTGTTGACCTTTACCTCTTTTCCTAAAGGATGGAACAGGAATAGTATCTTTTTACCATCTGGTGACCATTGAATATTACTGACGGTTCCTCCGGGAAGTTTTGTAAGCGAATTGGCTTCGCCGCCATCCATAGGCAATAGCCATATTTGGCTGGCGGTTTCCCGTTTACTGATAAAAGCAATTCTTTCCCCATCCGGTGACCATACAGGTGAGAGGTCGTTTCGTTTCCCAAAGGTTAATTGTTTTTGACCACGGCCATTCGTACCGGTTAAATAAAGATTCGTATAATACGTTTTGTCTTTTTTATCCATCTTTTCAACGGTAAAACAGACCAACTTTCCATCCGCACTAACGCTGGGTTCGGACGGGATTTTGAATTTGTACAGGTCATTAATTTGAATCGGAATTTTTTTCGACATATAAATAACCTCCTATTTTGGTAAAGACCATAACAAAGAACAGTGAGTCGACAATATAGTCAATATTGATTTCAATTCTTCATCTTTTAAGCGGTGTCCTACAAACGCTTTATGATCCATATACACTGTTTGCATATGATACCATTGCCCTGGGATTAACAGTTCTCCCGGACGATATTCCGCAATGGGATCGGGACCATTCAAACCGGTTGTAGGACCCAATTGAGATATCGTATTGACGATTCCATCATTTTCATACCAAGTGGAATCTGTTGAACTGCCATCTGACCAATAGGCCTGATTCCTGCCTATTGCTCGGGCATTTGCTCGCAAAATCATACTCATGGTTTTATTGGGTACATGATACCCGCTTGCACTGTCCAGTCGCGTATTTGACGTTGAGAATGAAAAATAATAAATGGCTGGATTTGCAGGTGATATGGTATTTAAAAACCGGGCGCCTTCAATGCTGACATCCCATGCACACATGTTTTTTGTACCCCAGGCAGGATGTTCACGCATACGTCTGAAATACGTAGACCAAGTTTCCTGATCTTCTTTTTTAAATCCCCATTGCTGAAGATCAAAGTTATAAAAATCGTTTCCGACGACAGCCGCTAATACAATAAAATCCTGTAAAAACGGCATTGTTTTACTCACTATATCAGATAAAGTGGTGCCATTATGCGGTGTTGAAATAGATGTAATCGATTTTATCCAATTGTCATTTGCCTGACCCAAAAGTAAGCTTTCTTCAGATAGTGTATCCTCGGAATCACTATAAATAACATTTTCCAATAAATATTGGAGCATACGGGCTGTTTGTCCGCCCATGCTGTGTCCGATAAGATGAACCGGATGAGATTCATCCCATTGAGGGTATAATCCATTATAGTTTTTTTCAACTGGTTTTTGTATTAAACCGTATGTTTCGGAATGACCTAGTCCATAATCAACCTGACCGCCTTTTATTTGATAAAATAATTCAACAGCACGATCCCAGTTGGAGGATACGGGCCCCACGGAAGCGGTGTATGCTTCAAAACCCTTTTCACGCAGGGAATCTTCAAAATCGTGTTTTCCGCCCCAATATTTATAACTTGACATTTCATCTTCCCCCCATCCCATAAAACCATGCACCAGTATAATGGGGTATTGGTTTTCAGCTAAAAGCATAGAAAAAAGTGATGGTACTATTAGCCAATTGTGGAAAAACAGTCTGAATAATATCATGGTGGTTTTAATTGCGCGATAATTTCAAAAGGGGGATTATTTTTTTAACAACTATTAAATGATTCCACAAGAAAAGAAAATAATATTTTTCTAATCTTATTAAGATGGTGAGCATAAATATATTAACCCACTTTTCCAAGTGTAATGGGGTAATTAATCAAAACACTTACATATCTTCAGCGCTTTGATTTAGGTTGGGAAAATGATAGGTTTTAAGCGCAGCAAGTCTCTATCAATGCAGCGCAGACTTGATAAGGATCCATATTAGCCGCTGGCCGGCGGTCTTCAAGGTAGCCATGGCCATCATTTACAATTGCCATCGGTATGCGGATAGAAGCCCCCCGGTCGCTCACACCATACCGAAATTCATGGATAGAACAGGTTTCATGGAGTCCGGTTAATCTTTCTTCATTATGGGCTCCATAAACAGCAATATGTTCTTCGTGTTTTTTACCCAGGGCTTCACAAGCAGCTTCAATTACTTTCATGCCGCCGGTTTCGCGCATGGCTTTGGTGCTGAAATTTGTATGGGCGCCGGCGCCGTTCCAGTCTCCGGCAACAGGCTTGGGGTGGAGAGTAGCATTTACACCGTATTCTTCGGCAATGCGATATAATAACCACCGAGCCAACCACAATTGGTCAGCTGCATCTGTCGCACCAACAGGACCAATCTGAAACTCCCACTGGCCGGGCATGACCTCTGCATTTATTCCGGAAAGAGCGATACCGGCATCCAAACAAGCATCCAGATGCTCTTCAACAATATCCCGGCCAAATACTTCGTCGGCGCCAACGCCGCAATAGAAAGGTCCTTGTGGCGCAGGATACCCGCCTTCGGGCCAACCTAAGGGAGAACGGCCGACAAAAAATGTATATTCCTGTTCAATTCCAAACCACGGTTCATGGTCTTTATACGTTTCGGCAACTTTAACCAGGTGCGCGCGTGTGTTGGATTCGTGCACAGATCCATCTGATGAACACACTTCATTCATAACCAGAATATTGTCATTACCGCGAATGGGATCAGGTACAAAGTAAACAGGTTTTAGCATACAGTCGCTGTCCTTCCCAATGGCTTGCATGGTGCTGGAACCGTCGAACCCCCAGATAGGAATATCTTCTAATTGATTGACAAGCCCATCTATGACTTTTGTTTTTGAGCGAAGTTTTGCGGTGGGTTTATGACCATCTATCCATATATACTCTGCTTTTATTTTACTCATTTTTTCCTCTAATGATTTGTTAATATTTTATGTGGTTCAATTGATTTTCCTATAATTATTAGGATGATTAAAATATATCCAAAGAAAATCAAGGCGCAATATACTATTTTACCCTATAGCTTCAGAACCTTTTTCATTGGTGCGTATACGAATACATTCTTCAATAGGTAAAATAAAAATTTTACCCCTGCCTTTTACTCCATCTTTTCGGGCAACTGACACAATCGCTTCCAACGCCGGTTCTATATATTCATCATTTACTGCAATTTCCAGCCTGACTTTTTTAAGTAAAGTAATTTCATGGGCTATGCCCCTGTAAACTTCGTGAACCGGTATTTCTTTGCCCTGCCCAAGAACATTGGAAACAGTAAACTTATATATTTTTCTTTTCAGTAATGCTTCTTTTATATCCGGAAGTTCTTCTGGTTGAATAATGGCAATAATCAACTTCATTTTTTATTTCTCCTTTACAATTCTATTCTATAGTGAAAATCTGGAAACCGGCATAGGCTTCCATATCATGTTCACTAATATCTAATCCAATTATTTCTTCTTCCTCGGTTACCCGCATGCCCATAGATAGTTTTACGATTTGAAAAATTATATTTGCGCTCACGAAGCAGAAAATGCCATACGCAAAAACTCCGGTTAATTGAGTTCCCAGCTGATAATCAGGACTAAAAATCCCAACAGCCAGTGTCCCCCAGATACCGCAAACCAAGTGAACAGAGATTGCTCCAACTGGATCATCAATTTTCATTTTATCAAATTGTATTACAGAAAAGACTACAAGAATTCCAGCTGCAAATCCAACGATAACTGAATTTATTGGGCTGATGCAATCGGCCCCTGCCGTAATGCCCACTAATCCTGCCAGAGAACCATTAAGTATCATAGATAAATCTGGTTTTTTTGAAATGAACCAGGATGTTAGCATGGCGCCAATCACGCCTGCGGCGGCGGATAAGGTTGTGGTAACAAATACGAAAGAGACGGCCCCGGGGTCTGCAGAAAGAACCGAACCGCCATTAAAACCATACCAACCAAACCATAATAGCATTACGCCTATGGTTGCCAAAGGCATATTATGACCTAAAATAGGTTTTATTTTACCCTTTCTAGAATATTTCCCCAAACGTGGCCCCAGCGTATATGCTCCAACTAGAGCTGCCCATCCGCCAACACTGTGTACCAATGTTGACCCTGCAAAATCATGAAACCCTCTGGCGTCCAACCAGCCCGCACCCCATGTCCAGGAACCAACAATGGGATATATCAATGCTACATAAACAGTCGAGAATATCAAGAAACTGCTAATCTTGATGCGCTCAGCAACCGCTCCGGAAACGATTGTAGCTGCTGTGGCTGCAAACATGGCTTGAAAAATAAAATCTGTAAAATAAGTGTAAGTGCCATCCGCGTATTCAATCAGGCCCGCTGCTCCTTCCGGTGTGGAGATCCCTAATCCGGCGAAACCAAAAAATCCGTTGAAATTCCCGGGATACATGAGGTTAAACCCGCACAAGGCATAAGTTAATATTCCAATGGCAATGATGCTTATATTCTTAAACAAAATATTCACTGTATTTTTTGCCTGGGTAAGCCCCGACTCCAATGTGGCAAAACCCAGATGCATGATAAACACCAGAAAAGCTGATATAAGGATCCATATATTGTTTACTGTAAACAAGGCTTGAAAGGCGATATCATTGGCCTCTGATGCATATAAACTTCCAAATAACAACGGTAATAAAATTAACTGCTTTAATTTTTTCATTTCTAAATTCCTTCTTTCTTTTTTTAGCCAATCAAATAAATTAGAAGCTCATTCCGACAATTAAGAAAGTCGTTTCTTGATTAGGGTTTAAAATCCATGAACAACTAAACATATTATTACTTGCAGTAATTCCAAGTTCAATAACATCAAATTTGTCATTACCGTTATCCTCATCAATCGTCGTATACAACCCATTTCCAAAACCAAGCATAAATGGACCATAAGAGATATTCGCATAGATGGATTTTTCTTCAGCACCTGGTTCATGGAAGAAATATCCTGCGTATAGTCCAATTCCGCTAACTTCACCAGATACACTGGCTTCAATAAAATGGGTGCCTGAATCTGGATTAAAATCTAGAAAACCATCACTTCCCCCAGAGTTCGATGGGAAAAAATAATCTGTAATTGTAAAGGATAATGGCCCGGAGGAGTATGATACGTAAAGGTCGTTTTCATTGCCATTGCCACTATACTGCCACGCACCCCAGGCCCCAAGTGTTAATGAACCGGTAGAATATTCAATTCCGGATTGAATGGATGGTGAATTCCCATAGTCGGTTCCTCTCCAAACATAACGGTTAAACACATTTAAGGAGACGCTCCATGGATTCGTGGCTGTTGTTTCATGTTTATCGTCACTTTGACCATAATTAAACCCAATAATTGAAACAAGTATTAATGTTATTTTTTGCGTTTTACTCATTGTACTTCCTTAATCTGTTTTGTATAAACAGGACAATAATGTGCTTATTATTTAATTGTGTGTACCTAATAATAATAAGTACATATTACATAATACAAGTATAAATTTAACTATTTATATATTATAGAAATAAATTATTAAGTATAAATAAATATATACATAAAATATATAAGTTATAATTTATCTATATAGCCTGGATTATTCATCAGAAAGATAATATTTGTCGCAAGTACAGAAATGAGTGAGGATAATAGAATTATGCTGAGTAGTAATTATTTAAAACGTAATTATGTAAAGAAGTACGATTTACGTTTTACATATTTACGTTTTATGCTCGATACTGCTCTAAAAATTCTTTTCTATCGAATCCGCACTATTGCAAAGCTGGTGAATTAATGAGGATAGCAAGGTCATTCGTTGAGGATTATCCCTAGTCTGTCAGCAACATGGAGGTTATAAATATTCTGAAAATCCATTATGTCCTGTGTGATAGAAATAATACTTTTAAAATATTGTTTATGTCTGCCCCAGTTAGACATAATTAGGGTTGCTATAACTGAATCCGTATGGAAAATATGGTTTTTAAGCAAACGTTTAACCAGGTTTTCATCGCTTAATGACAGTTCTTTTTCTTTTACAAACTCCTTATTAAGACGATAAGAAACCGGATTTTTTCTGGTATAAATAAATGCTTGTCCACCGGTCATGCCTGCGCCGAAATTATGCCCGATTTCTCCCAGAATAATCACCGTCCCCCGGGTCATGTACTCACATCCATGATTGCCAATGCCTTCAATTACAGCGGAAGCGCCGCTATTTCTGACAGCAAATCGTTCTCCGCCGCGACCTGCCACAAAAAGAGACCCACCCGTTGCACCGTACAAGGCCACATTTCCAATAAGGGTATGATCTTTTTTCGTCCGCCGAATTACGATGGGCATGCGGATGGTAATCAGCCCTCCAGACTGCCCTTTCCCAACATAATCATTCGCAATTCCTCTTAATCGTAATTCAACTCCATCAGAAAGATACGCACCAAAACTTTGACCAGCCGTTCCAGACATTTGTATTTGGATACTACCGTTGAAATTTCCTTTACCGTAAAGAAATGCAATTTCCCCAGATAGCCGTGTTCCTATTGACCTTTGTGTATTATTAACAATCTTTGCAACGACTGCATGTCCATGAGTCAAGATAGCGCCTCTGACTTCATTAATAATTTCTTCATCCAGGCTTGCCACTTTTTGCCGGTCCTGAAACCTCACTTTGGCAGAAAAAGTAAGGGGTAATCCCTTTTTAGAGTTGGGATTAAATATACACGAAAAATCCAAACCTCTCTTATTCACATACTTCCGAAACTTCCTGTTGATTGTTAATAAATCAGTTCTGCCTACAAGAGATTGTATCTCATTAAATCCCAGTTTTGCTATTTCTTGGCGGACTTCATCGCCAATATTCTCGAGGTATTGTTTAACGTGATTGGCCCTGCCTTTAAATTTTTTCATGTAATTGACATCTTGCGTCGCTATTCCAGCGGGGCAAGTGTTTAAATGGCATTGCCTTGCCATAACACAACCAAGAGAAATCAATAATGCCGTGCCAAAATCATATTCTTCAGCCCCTAAAATAGCTGCCATTATTATATCAGATGCTTTTTTAATCCCCCCGTCCACACGAAGTGTTACTTGATCTCTGAGGTTATTCGCAACAAGAGTTTGATGCGTTTCAGCTAAACCCAGCTCCCAAGGAAACCCTGTATGTTTAAGGGAGCCTAAGGGGCTGGCGCCTGTTCCGCCATCTCCGCCGGATATTAAAATAATATCTGCCCCAGCCTTTACTACGCCTGATGCAACAGTCCCTACGCCGGGCTGTGCAACAAGTTTTACCGATATTCGAGCTCTGGGATTAACTTCCTTTAAATCATAGATTAGTTGTTTAATATCTTCAATGCTGTAGATATCGTGATGAGGTGGAGGAGAAATAAGAGGTATTCCTGGAGTGGAAGATCTGGAATGTGCAATCTGAGCAGTGACCTTATGTCCTGGCAATTGCCCTCCTTCTCCCGGCTTGGCTCCTTGTGCCATTTTGATTTGAATTTCTCTCGCTGCTGAAAGATATTCAACCACAACTCCAAATCGTCCGCTGGCTACCTGTTTTATATATGAGTTTACATTTTTATCGGGATTTGTTATACTGTATCTGTCATCTAACTCACCCCCCTCGCCAGTATTGCTTCGACATCCGGATAGTGCCATTCCCCGGGCAAGTTCCCTGTGAACTGTTTCAGAAATTGCCCCAAGTGACATCGCTCCGGAACCAAAACGCTTTAAGATTTTTTCCAAAGGTTCAGTCTGGTTAACAGAAATAGAGTCTCGTTTACTTTTGTACTGAAATAGATCTCGCAAGTAAATTGGCTCTGTTGGTTCAACATTCTTTTTTACTTTTTTATTTGCAGCAAACTGTATGGCTTTGAATTCTTCCGGAGAATAGCCATGAAGCTCTCCACCCTTACGAAACCTGAAAAATCCATGTTCAACAAATTCCGGTATTTTATTTCCAAAAGCGGCATTATGTCTGTTTTTTTGTACATTTAATATGTGCCCTAAATCAATTCCTCCAAGCTCGCTAATGATTGAGGGGAAATATTTCTTAAGGAACTTCCGGGATAGACCCAAGGCATGAAACAGCATACTTCCATGATAACTACTGATGGTTGATATACCCATTTTTGCCATGATTTTCAGCAATCCTTTTTCAAGAGCATAGCGATAATTTCCCATCTTTTCCGTCCAATCTTTATCATCGGCAAAATGTTCTCGGATCAGCTCATAAGCCATATATGGGTATACAGCGCTGGCTCCAAATCCGATAAGTACTGCCACATGATGATCTTCTACCACATCTCCTGATAAACAAATCAAAGAAACACGACTTCTTAATTTTTTTTCAACGAGAAAATGATGGACAGCAGACACAACCAGGGGCATGGGCAGCGGCAGCCGCCCCTCTTTAAGATTTTCATCGGTTAGAAAAATGATACGGGAGCCTTGTTCCACTGCTTCCCGGCACTGTTTTTTAATTTTCGAGATTCGGGTTGCCCCATCTCCGTCTTTTGCACAATGACAATATATTCGCTTATGGGGATATCTTTTCTTCAAACTGTAAAGTTTCAACACTTCATTTGGTGACAAAATTGGGCTTTCGATCCGGATAGCCCCATTAAATGTAGGCCGTGTATCCAGTAAATTGTTTTCTGATCCAAGATATTTAAACAGCGCCATTACCCCTCTTTCCCTTATGGAGTCAATTGGAGGGTTAGTTACTTGCGCAAAAGACTGTTTAAAGTAATCGTAAAAACGGCGGTCTTGTTTGGAAATAACAGCAGGAGGTGTATCATCTCCCATAGAACCAATGGGCTCCCGTCCGCTGGTGGCCATTGGAATCAGATAACGGGTTAAATCCTCTTTTGACCAACCAAACGCCACTCTTAATTGAGGGTCGAAGCCATTTTCAGGTAATTCAAAAATTCCAAATTCCCGTTGATGATTTTGTCTGGTTATTGTTGTTAAATATTTCTTTAAAGATGCAGAATATGACTTCTTTCCGGCAACGATTCTTTTTAAGTCGTGGTTATGTATAATGCCATTTCCTTTTAACGATACTGCAAATATTTCTCCAGCTCTCATATGGTGATGCACCTCAAGATTTTTATGGGCTACATCTATAATACCTGCTTCGGATGCCATTATCACTAATCCGTCTTTAGTGATAGTATATCTTAAAGGGCGCAAACCATTTCGATCCATTTTTGCAGCGACATATTCACCATCTGTAAATACGATGGCTGCAGGACCATCCCATGGCTCCATGAAATTTTCATGGTATATATAAAAGTCTTTTAATTCTTTTGGTATAAATTGATCATATTCATAAGGGTCGGGTATCATCATCATAGAACTGCTGAACAAATCCCGTCCACTTTTTACCAAAAATTCCAATACATGATCAAAGCTTTCCGAATCGCTTCCTTTTTCATTAGTGATTGGCTTTAGCAATTCCAAATCATCTTTCCAGAACCTGGATTTCATTTCCTGTTCCCTGGCTTTCATCCACAATCGGTTTCCTTTGATAGTATTAATTTCACCATTGTGCGCCAACATTCTAAATGGCTGAGCCATAGCCCATGTGGATTGGGTATTGGTAGAGAATCGTTCATGAAAAACAGCTAATTTAACCACGTATTTTTTGTGTAAGAAATCGCTGTAAAAATGATCTAATTGAAATGAAGTCATAAGCCCTTTATATACAATAGTTTTGGAAGATAAAGAGCAGATATATGATTTTTTCTTTTGTTTCAATATTTCCTTTTCGACTGCTTTTCTGAGTAAATATAATCTTGATTCTAATGGCCGATCACTTTTTCTTTCACCAATAAAGAAAAATTGAACAATGAGTGGTCGTGTGGATTGAGCCAATTCTCCCAATGCATTGGCATTCACTTTCACTTTGCGCACAGCAGCTACATTAAAACCCCTTAATTTCGCATTGAATTTTATTGTACGCTGCAGCCATTCAAATTCCCGGGGTGTTGTAAAAATCATTCCTATGGCAAATTTCTGTCGAAGGGATATATTGATACCTAATTCTGTTGTAAGGATTTCTCGAAAAAACGAATGGGGGATATCTGTGAGAATCCCTGCGCCGTCACCCGTATGTTTATCAGCTGAAGTGGCTCCTCGATGTGACAATCTTTGTAACCCTTTTAAAGCGAGTGGTAATACTCTTTCCTCCGGCTTACCGGAAAGAGTTACAATAAATCCCGTTCCGCATGCATCGTGAACTAACTCAGAATTATAGAGAGGATATATGTTTTTTTTATCTTTCAACTTATGTTCAGTTTTAATAAAAGATTCCGGGAAAAAATTACCCCAACTAATCATTGAGGCAACGAATTGAACTATAAAATCATTAGGCGGCTTATTCCTTCAATACAAGTAAATGTTGCGTTCGGAATGTTAGAATTTCCTTTCTCTTTTGCCATTTATACCGCTTGTGTATTAATCCTTGAAAAATCACAATTCAATAATCTTTGTCAATTGATATTATGTATTTCCTTTAAAGTTTTTAAATCATTAGTCATTGTTTCTTTATATGATGAAAGAACAACATTGGATTGTGTTCTGGAAACACCCGGCCAGTTTTGAATTTCATATAGAAAATCTTCAAGAGCCTGAGAATTTTTAACGCGCACTTTCAAAATATGTGAACCGCCACCCGTTATAGAATGGCATTCTAATACAGCATCAGACTCATTGGCTTTTTTAACAAAGTCACTATAATGATCAGAATGTTCACTGATGATAAATACAAATGCTGTCAAATCAAGACCAAGTTTTTTGTGATCCAAAACAGCGGTAAATCTTGAAATCAACCCTTTATCTGTTAATTTTTTTATCCGTTCACCTACTGCCGGGATAGATAAATCCACTTCTTTAGCAATATCACTGGCAGTAGAGCGCCCATCTTGCTGTAGAATTTCTAATATTTGAATATCTTTACCGTCAAACATTTGTATTATCCTTTTATTGTGGTTAGAACTTATAGCCGAAATAATTTACTAAAAAGAGCGGATTTACTTATATTATTTTGTAATTATGCCTATCAACCTTGTAAATAATAATTTATTAGAGGGCTTTGCAAAACCCTTTGCCCAAATTAAAAAGTGTAAAATCCGCCTGTTTTTCGTTGGAAAACTTGTCCATAGTACCACTATTGACTGCGTTTCCCGCCTTAATCAAGTAAATTTTACCTCTTTTTTCTTCACACATTAGGTTTTGCAAAGCCCTCTATTAATTAAAAATAAAAACCCCATTGCATCATCATCCGTAAGGCAAAATTATTTTCCCCTCGAATTGGGTGGGAAACCCAAAGCGGGAAATATAATCCAATTTCCATCATGGTTTGCGATTCCAAACCAACCCCCGCCGCTATAAATACATCCTTACTTTTGCTCAACTGGTCGATGCGTTCAGGTAAAGAACCATTATGGCTGTTTGTGACAGCGGCGTCAACATAAATCATCGGCCAAGCTATTGTATTTGTTTCAAACCCCAAGCTGAATCCTGCGCTAAAAATGTTTTTATTCCAATATTTTTCATCCACGGCTACCCCGCGGAAAATCGGGATTTGTCCTTCTCTCTGTTGCCAGACTTTAGGAACAAATAATAATCTATAAGCCAATTCGTTACTTTCTCTGTCATCCCAAACAAAGCCCGATTCACCATGTAAACGAATAACAAATCTCTCGAGTTTATGTGTTTCATAGTCAGAGGAAAAACCAATGTTATAAAACTCATTTTTATCCTGAAATCCTCCAAGGGCATGTAGTTCAATGAGATATCTTTGAACCGGTGAATACGAAAATAACGTCCATTCTTCTTTCAGTTTTAAATTTTTACCAACAGACCACCAATCCCCTGGTTCTGCATCTGTATATTCTGTGGAAGACAGGGTCGTGGTCAATCGCGAAAATGAAGACTTCCCATGAGTGGACAAGTAGGACGTTTCCCCTATATAGCTGACCAATGAAATTTTAGACCAGTTTTTTGGATATTCATGCCCGACCTCTAAAGACCAATAAAGATTTTTTGTTGATTTCAGCGGAGTTCTATAATTCAGGCGTCCACCCCAATTATGATTTGGTATTCCGGTTGAAAAGGTAATCTCAAGATCAAACAGGTTTTGATAAAACGCCGGCATAATCGGCATAAGGTTTATACCCAATCCACCTGAAAAGTATATTCCTGTTCGCCAGTTTCCACGCCAATCTTTTTTCAGTTTTGGGCGATAATACACCTCATATGTTTCCCAAGTCGGCAATCCATATTCCAGTTGTAACGTGATTTGTCGTGGCCAGCGATTATTAAAGCGGTTGCTGTCAAATATATGCTTGTACGGATCCAACTCTACAATTGTTATTGGCGAATTCGTTGTTAATTCTATGACCCCCTCCTTTTCCACCAATACTTTTTCCAATAGAGTGGAATCGCCATCATCTGTTACAATTAATACATCTACCGGCAATATCCATTCTCCCTGAAACGTAGTCTTGATAATGTTCTGCCAAGTGCGATTTTTATTATACGTGCTTTCTACGCTTTCAATTATTAAATCGGGCCGAAGATTCGTGGTAAGCGCCAACCGGAAATTATCAGCAATATTGTTACTCGTGTGTTTTTTGATAATTCCAATAAAATTTTCTGTATCAGAAAGCCTTCCGCTAAACGTTAAATAATAATCATGCATAATCGATCTCATCAGCGAATCGCCAATGGCCGCGTACAGTGTTTGCAGCGCATGGTTCCCAACGATGTATTTGTTATAGATATTTGCTGCTTCTTCCCAGTGAAGTTGTTTCCCGGGCTCATAGATTGGTGGTAAAGAATTATCCCCCATCACATCGCGCAGTACTTTTGTCCAATCTTCTGTGGACATTCCTTTTAATTCGTCCCAAATATTGAATTCCGGAATAGGGTCTGAAATTTTAAAAGCATATTTTTTACTTTTTTGGGATTCTGTAAACAACCAGCTGGCAAATTCCGCGAAAGATTCATTCAACCATTTTTCTCTTCCTTCGTCTATTTGAACTGTGTTTCCAAACCATTGGTGAGCCAGTTCATGATCTAACACCCGGCCGGGGTCAATTCTGTCCTGAAACATGATGTAGTTATTTAATGATATGGCTGGGGCATCAAGTGAATAGCCAACGGTTATGACCAGTTTGTCTAACAAAGATCGTCCAAAGAAGCTTTCGTAAAAGGGGAGTAATTTTTCTATTCGCTTTTTTGTTTGTTCTACTAGGCCGGCTTGGCTGACGGGTGTAATAATTTCTACTTTTGTTCCATTGATCTCAAAGGGTGTTTTTTCTAATTTATTAAAGATTACAGCGCAGAAGCCGGGGGTATATTTGTCTTCGATTCTATATTGAATATGACCAGTAGACAATTCTTTTTGATTTAATATTTTCGCAGAAGATCCAATATCATATTCATACGGTAAGGTAAGTGTTATATTATAGGACGAAAAATTGGAAAAGGGTTTTCTATCTTTTTTTCTTCTGTTTTGAATCCAATTGTTACCCGTATAATATTCTAAAACAGGGTAGAAGTGAACAGCGTTATAAATAATGGTATCTTTTTTTGATCCAAATGTTGGAACCGCTGTATTGCGCCATGAACTGAAAAATGTTTTAAATGGAATATCTATCAGAACGGATTCTCCTTTAGAAATGGGAGGAGATAATTCAATTTTAATGACAACGCTGTCTTGTCCGGAAATTTTTCCCAAGTGAGATGATCTGATTTTTCCGATTACGGAATAGGGGGAATTCGGATCGTTAGGCCGATAGTATCCGTTACTTGCAACGTGAATTAACAAATGATTCAAATCATCACCGGTATTATTTAGTACGCGAATACGGTTTACACCTTCCAAATACCCATTGCCGCTTTCAGAATTTGGATGAAAATAAATATCTAAATCATAAAATATATCTAATCCGCTGTTTGCCAGACATAATGATGATACAGTTAGAATAAAAAATATCTGGTTTCGAAAATGGTTAACCACAATTCAAAACTGAACTCCAACTGCGAAGCCCGTTATCCAACCACCGGGGCCATAAGAGTATACACTCGATTCAAAATGATACTTGTCATAAATCCACACCAACCCTAATCCCAGGTCCGTCAGCAAATTCTTGGACAAATTCTTTTCGATTGCCTGATCAAATCTATTTGATGTGGTCCCAAGTTTTAATTGTAATCCATATGGCAACGAAAATATTCCGCCTAAATGAATACTGTAATCATTCAAATCAAATTGTTTTACTACATCTAAACCAAGCTCGAGCGGCAAATAGGCAAGTTTTCTGGAGAATGAAACAGTGAGGGATGTCGGCAAAGATTCTTCCTTCCCAGAATACGTTTTTATCACGGAACCCATGTTCAACAAACTGACACCAAATTTTGTATTAATCTTGGATAAATTGAACAGTAAACCAGCGGAAAACGTGACCACAGTTGACTGCTTTTTTTCAATTGTACTAAAAAATAATCCGGCGCTTACCCCCCAGGAAATCGGCCATCGTCTTGAATGCCCCGCCGCCGCCCAATCTAACCACGTATCAGAGGCGTTGTAAAAATCCGTTTCTTGATTGTTTTGATCTCGGCCTTCGAATAATCCATAATTCAAATGGCGTAAGCCATAAACGGTAACTGAAGCGTCCCCCGGCAATGTTAAATGAAATGATTGGGCGTTAATATCTGCTGGATATGATATGAAGCTCACATCGAATTGTCTTTTCAACGTCCACAAAGCAGCCGGATTAATTACATCAGACGTCACGCTGGAAAACGCGCCACCAGATCCGGCCAAAGCCATACGGTGAGGATGATACCAGTTTTGCAGCCCGGAGTAGGTCGTTCCTCCAAACAAAAAACTAGTTACTAAAATAATAATCAAGCCTCTCATAATACAGATACCGGATTTACATCAATGTGTACACGAATTCCAGATGGTGTTTTATTCCACTGACCGGATGCGATGTTTTTATTCAGATAATTATGCATTTTTAATCCATTATGATCATTTGTCTTATCAGATTTCATAATAATATGCATACGATATTTACCTCTTAACCGTTCCCGATAACATTTTGCAGGTCCTAAAATTTCCAATCCTTTGAATGGTTTGGATAACGATCGTTTAATTTTATTTGACGTTGACGCGACCGATTCTTTGTTTTTTCCTTCAATCTCGATGCGGATCATCCAGGAAAAGGGTGGATAATTTAATTCTTGCCGTTCGCTTAATGCGATATTGTAATATGTCTTTAGATCCAGTCTTGAAGCATGTTTTATTACCGGATTTTCTGCGTTATATGTTTGAATCACCACTTCGCCTGCTTTTCGCCTTCCCGATCTTCCTGCTGCTTGGTATATAAGCTGGAACACTTTTTCTCCCGCGCGAAAATCAGGCAAAAACAGACCGGTATCCCCATTGATAATTCCGACTAGTGTGGCATTATCAAAATCCAATCCTTTGGCAATCATTTGGGTCCCAATAAGTACCTGTATTTCACCAGAAGAAAATTTTTCCAGCGTCCTTGTTAATGATTTTGCGCTTTTTGTCGTATCTACATCAAGCCTTGCAATGGAAACACCGGGAAATGTTTCTTGAATTATTTCTTCCACCTTTTGTGTACCAATTCCCAAAAGTTTCAGATTAATACTTTTGCATTTTTTACATGCTATTGAAATATGGTGTGTTTCATATCCGCAAAAATGACATTTCAGAAACCGTCCGTGACTATGATAGGTCATGGAGACCTCACACTGTTCACACTTTTCTATGGATCCACAATCTCCACAACGTAATATCGGGGCAAATCCCCGTCTGTTTTGCAGAAGGATGACTTGTTCTCCTTTTGCAAATCTATCTTCCATTTTACGTTGCAATTTTCCAGATATTACGTTCTGATATTTACCCGTTTCTTCTTGTTCTTTTATCATATCGACAATATGAACTTGTGGGTAAGGTACGCCTCCAAATCGCTCATTCAACCGTAGATAAATATGTTTGCCCTGGATATGATTATAATAACTTTCTAAACTGGGTGTAGCACTCGACATTACCACAACTGCTTTATGCAGTTTACCACGCATTAATGCGACATCCCGCGTATGGTAACGGGGCGATGGAGATTCCTGTTTATAAGAATGCTCCTGTTCTTCGTCAATAATGATTACTCCCAAATTTTTTATGGGTGCGAATACAGCGCTGCGCGCTCCAATGACCACTTTGAATTCTCCGGCACAAATTTGTTTCCACGTCCACGCCCGAGCCGATGCGGATAATTTAGAATGCCACAAAGCCACTTTCTCCCCAAAAACAGCTCTGAACCGGCCGGCGATTTGTGGAGTTAGAGCAATTTCAGGCAGTAATAAAATTGCTGATTTATCCATATCCAATGCTTTTCTTACCAACTCTATATATATTTCTGTTTTCCCGCTGCCGGTCACCCCATGAAGCAAGATAGAACAGAATTCATTTGCGGATAATTTTTTATATAAGGCTTTATTAGTTTTTTGCTGTTCTGCTGTGAATTTTATTTCTTTGTGAATCGGTGAAAAGGTAAAACCAGTAACATCCGGAAGATTTGTAATTGTATCTAATTCTACTAAGCCTTTTTCGAACAACGTTTTACTGATAGCATTTGGATTACTAACCAAAGCTTTTAAACTGGCTACCGGTACAGCGTCGGTTTGTTTTGAAAGAAATGTTAATACTTTTTCCTGTGCCGGCGCTTGTTTTTTTAATACGTCCTGATCCTCGCCAAAAGATTTGAATGATACCAGATTCGTCATCGGTGGTTTGTATTTCGTAGAGAGATTTTTTGGCAGGATTACACTAGCTACTTTTCCCAGTGGAGAAAAATAATATTTACTCATCCACTGGGTCAAATCCCATAGGTGTTTTTCCATTACGGGCAAATCGTCAACGAGTTCTTTTATATATTTTATTTTTCCGGAAAAATCAGATTTGGAAAATTTAGAAACGATAATTCCGATAATTGTTCTTTTTCCAAGAGGCGCTTTTACACGAATTCCAATTTGGATTCTGTCCTTTAGTTCATTCGGGACTTGATAGGTAAACTGTTTATAGCTTGATATGGGAAAGGCGACTTCAACAAACATGATTGTTAAAGGTAGATGCAGTATTCATGTGTATCAAGAATTCTTTGAGGGCTATGCAAAACCTGCTGTTTGAAGGAAAAAGATGTAAAATTTGTCTGGTTAAGGCGGGAAACGTAGTCAATAGCGGGGCTATGGACAAGTTTTCTAACGAAAAGTAGACAAATTTTAGACTTTTTAATTTGTACAATAGGTTTTGCATAGCCCTCTCTTAATAAAAAAATAACCCCCAATTTATTCAATCGAGGGTTATAAACGGGTGGAGCGTTATACTGCAATTATGCTTTAATTACGTAAACCTTAAGCTCCGGTTTTAGATCTAATGAAACTTTCACCGGCACATGGTAAATACCCAGACTTTTAATGGATTCAACAAGCTCGATTCGATGGCGTTCAATATTAATGCCTTTATCTACTAATTGCTTGTGAATATCATTTGTGGTAATGGCTCCAAACATTTTTTCTTCTTCGCCGACTTGGACTTCAAACGTTATTTCCAAATCTTTTAATTGATTTGCAAGCTCTTGATTGATTTTATCATCATGAGCGCGACGTTTTTCAGCATTCCGTTTACGTTCATCAGCAATGGCTAAATTTCTCTTGGATGCCCGCAGCGCCAGGCGGCGCGGGAAAAGAAAATTTCTTGCATAACCGGGTTTTACAGTGATGATATCACCGGCTGTTCCTAACAATTCCACATCGTGTAGTAAAATTATATCCATGGGATCATTCCTTATAATGTTTACAAAATTAATTGTCACCTAAATTTGTGTAAGGCATCAAAGCGATATTTCGTGCTCGTTTGATAGCTCTAATCAGTTTCCTGTGCATTTTTGCACTGCTTCCGGTAACACGGCGCGGCATGATTTTTCCTTGCTCGGTCACAAAACGACGCAAAAGTTTTACATCTTTATAATCAATTTCTGTAATTCCATTTTCCTTGAAATAACAATATTTCTTTCGACTTACAAATGCCATAATTTCCTCGTTTTTTTAATAATTATGAAGTTTCTTCGACAACAGATTTTTCGTCGATTTCTTCTTTAAATTCATTATTTTCAGTTTCTTTATCAGAAGAATGTTCTTTTTCAGATTGTTTTTCCGGAGTGGTCGTTTTGTTATCTGTTGCTGATTCTTCTGCTTTTGGCGCATCTTTATCGCTTGCATCAAGATTGCTGACACTTTCTTCAATAAACTCTTCTGGTTTTACACTCACTCGTACAGTTTGAAACCGTAGAATCGATTTATTCAATTTCATAAAACTGTCAAAATCATTCAAACCTTTTACCTCTTCAGTTTCAAATTGAAGCAACATATATGTTCCATATTTATGTTGCTCAATTAAATACGCCAGGCGCTTTTTCCCCCAGAGGTGATGATTAATCACCTGGCCGTATTTATTGACTTGTTCTCCAACTTCTTTAACAATATCATCGTTTTTATCCTGTTCAAAGTTGGGGTTCAAAATATACAATGTTTCATAGTAACGCATATAGACTCCTTAAATTTATAGCTTTAACAATGGAGCAATAACCAAAGACACCACTGACATTAATTTTATTAAAATATTTAAAGATGGCCCCGAAGTATCTTTAAAGGGGTCGCCAACCGTATCGCCAACGACAGCTGCCTTGTGAGCATCCGAACCTTTAACCAGTTTTTCACCATCAATTTCCACCCCTTTTTCAATCATCTTTTTGGCGTTATCCCATGCACCTCCGGCATTGGATTGGAAAATAGCCATCGACACTCCTGAAACGGTCACACCGGCTAATAGACCACCCAATGTTTCCGGGCCAAAAACAAAACCAACAAACACAGGTGAAGTTATCGCAAGAAGGCCTGGGAGCACCATTTCTTTAAGGGCAGATTGCGTTGAAATTTCAACGCAGCGACCGTACTCTACTTTTGAAAGACCTGATTCATATACCTTTTTATCTTCATCAGACCAAGTAGACTCATCGCCTTTTTTCAACACTTCCAGAGCTGATTTTAATTCAGGAATTTCCCTGAATTGGCGGCGAACTTCTTCAATCATTGACATGGCTGCTTTTCCGACAGCTCCTATTGCCAAGGAAGAAAACAAAAAGGGCAACATTCCGCCGACAAACAACCCGGCCATTATGGTTGGATTAGAGATATCAATAGTATCAATTCCGCTCTGAACCATAAATGCAGCAAACAAAGCAAGGGCTGTTAACGCTGCGGACCCGATGGCGAACCCTTTACCAATGGCAGCCGTGGTGTTGCCGACTGCATCCAATTGATCGGTCCGTTCACGAACTTCTGCCGGTAATCCTGCCATTTCTGCTATTCCTCCGGCATTATCAGAAATTGGACCATACGCATCCACAGCCAATTGAATTCCGGTATTGGCCAGCATTCCAAGAGCGGCCATGGCAATTCCATAAAGTCCTGCAAAATAATAAGCCATCATAATTGCGGAAGACAAAATCAAAATAGGAATAGCGGTAGACTGCATGCCCACTCCCAAGCCGGCGATGATGTTCGTAGCTGGGCCGGTTTTTGATTGTTTGGTAATTAATAATACGGGCGATGTGCCAGTGCCGGTATAATGTTCTGTGATTAACCCAATTCCCAAGCCGGCAACCAATCCGATAACGGTAGCCCAAAAAACACCCATACTTGTATATACTTCTCCACCCATCATAAATTGATTGGGAAGGAACTGTTGAATGAGAAAATAAATCACAGCAACCATAATAACGGAGCTTCCAAAACCACCACGATTTAATGCTTTTTGGAGATTTCCTCCCTCTTTAACCGAAACCATGAATGTACCCAAAATAGAAACCAAGATTCCTGAAGCGGCTATGTATAAGGGGAGTACAACAAAACTCAAATCAAAATTACCCATCACTAAAATACTTGCACCCAGAACCATTGAACCAACAATTGAGCCAACATAAGATTCAAAAAGATCGGCACCCATACCAGCCACATCACCCACATTGTCTCCCACATTATCTGCAATCGTAGCAGGGTTGAGTGGATGGTCCTCTGGAATTCCGGCTTCGATTTTTCCCACAAGATCAGCGCCTACGTCTGCTGCTTTTGTATAAATGCCACCGCCAACACGGGCGAACAATGCTATGGAAGATGCGCCTAAAGAAAAACCGGAAATAACATTCAAGACCGTTTTGATATTCACAGCATCGGTTCCAAATATATTGGTATAAACCATGAATAAGCCACCTAAACCCAATACGCCTAATCCAACAACGCTTAAGCCCATGACGGAACCGCCGGTAAATGCCACGTTTAAAGCAGATGCCAAGCTAGATCGTGCTGCGTGTGTTGTTCTATTATTGGCCTTGGTGGCAACTCTCATTCCCAAAAAACCAGCCAATCCGGATGTCAGGGCGCCCACGAAAAAAGAAACCGCAATTAGTGAGCTCGAGCCTTCCCGTCCTGCATTTACAAATCCTAACAAAACTGCAATCGCAATGACGAACACAGCCAACACTTTATATTCAGCTTTCAAAAATGCCATAGCGCCAACAGCGATATTGTTACCGATGGCTTTCATTTTATCTGTCCCTTCGTCTTGACGATTGATCCAGCGTGTTTTCCAGAATGCAAAGGCCATTGCACATATTGCAGCGCCTAAAACGAATAAAAAATTATTGTCCATTAATTAGCACCTCATGAGTTGTATCTATTCATCGTTCGATCCATTCCTTCTTTCAGTAAATACTCCACAGCATCTGCTGCTGTTTGGATCATTATCTCTGCTTCAGTTTGATCATTTTTTTTAAATGGTTTTAATACATACACTTCCGCGGGCCTTTTATGGTCATTAGCCGCAACGCCAAATCGGAGCCTTGGAAAATGGGTGTTACCTAAATGATAAATCACCGATTCCATTCCACGATGACATCCATCACCGCCCTTGGGACGCAGACGGAGTGTTCCGAGAGGTAGATCAACATCATCAATAATGATATGAAGATCAGTCAGATTCATACCATATTGCTGAACAATTTCTTTTACAGCGACTCCACTGGTATTCATCCCTGTGGTGGGTTTTGCCAACAGAACTTCATTCGACTCAGCGTACACGAATGCACCTTTTCCAGGCTGAAAACGAATTGACCATCGTCTCGCTAATTCGTCCACCACCCAAAACCCGGCATTGTGCTTGGTATTGGCGTATTCCGATCCGGGGTTGCCTAACCCAACAAACACTTTCATAATTATTCAGCACTTTCCTCTGCACCAGCATCACTTTCAGCCTTTTCTTCACCCTCTTCAACTTCGACTTCTTCGCCCTCTTCAACTTCGACTTCAACTTCCTCTTCTTCTCTCGGAGGATGACAAGTTGCAATCACTTGGTCTTCTGCTGCCAAAATAGTCAGTTTGCTATCCACGGCGAGATTGGCAACTGAAACGCTGCTGTTTACCTCTAGTTCAGAAATATCCAAGGATATGAATTCAGGAACATCCATTGGTAAACATTCAATATCAACAGTGTTCAACACTTGTGACAGCACGCCGCCTTGTTTAACGCCTTCAGCGTCGCCTTCTAAGCGAATCGGTACTGAAATAATCATTTTTTCATCACGACGGACGCGCATTAGGTCTACATGAATTACATTATCTGTAACCGGATGGTATTGAATAGCTTTAAACATGACATATTGGGTTTCTCCTGTCAAATTGACTTCAAAAATACGATGGCCAGAATGAATCGCTTGGTTCAATTCTTTTTCATCGATAGACAGGTTTATGTTGCTCATTTCTTTATAATAATAGTTTGCAGGGATTTTTCCATTTCTGCGCAGGGACTTTGCTTCCTTTGCTCCGATGGTTTCCCTGTTTTCTACAGTTAACTGATAATATTCGGTCATTATTTTCTCCCAATTAAAATTCGAATAGTGAGCTGACAGATTCGCCTTCATGAATGCGATTAATCGCTTCTGCGAAAATTTCAGCCACGGTTACAATTTTCATATTTTTCAATTTTTTCTCTTGTGATATAGCAACGGTATCTGTGACTATTAAATTGCTTATGGGTGATTGTTTCAATCGTTCTATCGCTGGCCCGGACAACAAGGCATGTGTTGCTACCGCTGTCACTGACTTTGCACCATTTTCCATAGAAGCATTTGCGGCATTTACTGTTGTACCCGCAGTATCAATCATATCATCAATGATTAATACATCTTTTCCTTTTAAGTCTCCAATCAGGTGCATGACTTCAGCGGTGTTTGGAGAATATCTTCGTTTGTCTATCAAAGCAAAGTGCATTCCCAAGCGCTTTGCATATGCCTGGCTCATACGAGCCGAGCCTACATCCGGGGAGAGAACCACTGATTTTTTAGGATCCAGACCCAACGCTTTAATTTTACTCAACAATACCATACGACTATACAAATGGTCAAAAGGTATCGCTGCAAACCCCTGGATCTGTGTGGAATGGAGATCCATGGATACAATACGATTTGCTCCCGCAGAAGTAAACATATCTACCATAACGCGGGCAGAAATAGGAACCCGGGGCATGTCCTTTCGGTCTTGGCGGGCATACCCAAAATACGGAATGACCGCTGTGACACTTTTCGCCGAAGCGCGAACGGCCGCATCAAGAATTAATACTAATTCCAGAATATTTCTTGCCGGTGCATTGGTTGATTGAACTACAAAAACATCCCGGTTACGGATGTTGTCTTCAAACTTGATCCAAACTTCCCCATCGGCAAAATCTTTTATCGTCAGTTGCCCCAGAGGAACATTCAGGTTTTCGGCAATTTTCATCCCGAGATGGGGATTGCTTCTGCCGGTGAAGATTGTTAATGTATCTTTGCTCATAATGGCTGGGGCGCCCTCCTTCATCCGATGAATCGGATTATGGCGGGCAGGCAGGGATTCTATTTTAAAAACCTGCCAATCTTCCTTAATATATTCTGCTGGGGCGCAGGGATTCGAACCCCAACTGCCTGGACCAAAACCAGGTGTCCTACCCTTAGACGACGCCCCAAAGGGTTCTATTGGATGTAATAATCAGACACGTGCTGGTTGGGTTAGGATGGTTCGGGTGTTAGACGGTAAAACAGACTCAGCTGCACTTGCTGCAGTGTCTTCGTCAAACATTCCGAACACAGTCGAACCGCTACCCGACAGACTGGCATATCGAGCTCCGTTTTCAAGCAGAGCATCCTTTATCTTACCAATCTCTGGATGTGCTGGAATTACAATCCGTTCAAAATCATTCTTAAAAAGCTCAAAAGGGATTATATCCCTTCTGAAAAGGTCGGCAAAGTTAGCTTTTTTACCCTCTACGTCCAAACCATTTTTAATGCTTTTATATGCCCAGCTTGTAGAAATGGAAAAAGAAGGAAGGACCAATAATATAGTATAATCTAATAGTCTTGCAATTGGAGTTAATTTTTCGCCGATTCCTTCACCTAATTGGCACCCGCCGCGAATAAAAAAAGGAACATCTGCTCCTATCTTCATAGCAAGCTGTTCAAGGTCATTTGCTACAAGTCCCAATTCATATAATTGATTCAATCCTTTTAATACCGCAGCCCCATTGGATGAGCCGCCGCCGAGACCGGCTCCTTGCGGAATATGTTTGTCCACATGAATCTGCACTCCTCCTAATTCAGAAAATTCCTGTTTTAATGTAATAAACGCTTTATGGCAGGTATTGGATTTATCAAGGGGGAAATCTTTTATGGAAGCTGTAAGTTTGGAATTGCTTTCTGCTTTTGTCAGAGTAATGGTATCGTGAAAATCTAATTCCTGGAAAATGGTGTGAAGATTGTGATAACCATCTGGGCGCTTGTTTAAAACCTGCAAACCAATATTGACCTTGGCATGGGATTGAATAGTGATAGAATTCATAATAATTATTTAAGGCTTATTTTAATAATGCTTAATCAAAAATATTAAACTCCGAAGGAGTTTTATTTTGTTCTTTTTTCATTCTGCAAATATTTAACCTGTACCAGGTTTCTTGTTTATCATTTTTTAGTATTTTCGTAAATCCCGGAGGGACTGAATGTTTGTATAATTAAAAAGTTTGACAAAAGACACAACTTCAGGCGTTGAATAATTGTTTGCACAACATTATACATTCTTGTATTTGTGTAAAATAAATAGAATTTGCAGACGTGTCTGAAAATATCATGGGTAGTGTGAAATCAGATACGCATTCAAATGATGAAAATTATCTAGCAATAGTTGCCACAGCCACGGCTCCCACGCCTTCGCCTCGGCCGATAAAACCCATTTTATCTGTGGTGGTGGCTTTAACAGAAACTGACGATTCATCTATTTGAAGAGTATGGGCAATTTTTTTACTCATTTCCGGAATAATATCCGCCAGTTTTGGCTCTTCTAAAATAACCGTGCTGTCAATATGATCTATTTCAAATCCTTCATCGTGAACCAGTTTAACAGCGTGTTGAAGAAAATGAATGCTGTCTTTCCCTTTCCATCGTTCATCAGAACTGGGGAAGTGTTGACCAATATCACCTAAGTTAGCTGCTCCTAACAATGCATCAACAATAGCATGAAGGAGGACATCTCCATCGGAATGACCGACAGAGCCAACCGGGCTGTCAATTTTCACTCCGCCAATGATAAGGGTTTCCCCTTTCGCCAAAGGATGGACATCGTAACCTATACCTGTTTTAACCATGGTGAGAAATTAAACCATAAACCTTTCACAATACATATTTCCGTTTATATAACCAATTTTAACAATGTTTTTTTATACATAATGAATATTTTATACGATTACAGACTAATTACATAAATCTTAAATATTATACACAATCGCTCTCATTTGGTGTTGGGTTTGATTTTTAGTGTCAATACAATCAACCGAAAGAATAATGGAACTATAAGCCAATTCTCGATGCCCTGTCTTCCACTAATTCCCAATAATCTTTTTTTTGTTTCTCCGGTAAAAAACTAATGTCAATCCATTGTTTCCAATGACTCAATTGTTCCCGAAAAATCTTTAGGACATTTTGAATAGAAGCTTCAGTTAGTTTTAACCTGTCTTTTGCAAAATAGGATATAAAATCATTTTTTGTCAAATTCCGCTTTTTCCCATGAAGCGGAAGCGCCATTTCTTCAGAAGAGCTCAGAAGTAAAATAGTGGTATTTATTTGATCATAAAGAGGTGAAAGCTCCACTTTCGAATTTCTCGTAATCAATGAAAAATTCTTCAAATGCATATCTTCATTTCCTATCAAAAAAGCGAAAAGAGTTTGTTTAAAAAACTTCATTTTTTCGATAACGGGAAACGTACAATAATTGAGCAACATGGCCGCTTTCTCCATGGATGATTCATATTTTGTATCTCTTGTGCTACCGGATAATTGTGCGAAATCTTCAACAGCGAGCTTATCCTTATGGCCGATACGATCAAAGCGTTTTATAAAGTAGGTGAATGAACCATCATTGCAATAAACCAATCCATGGACAGGCGTTTCCAGTCCAACGGTTTTGGCTAATTTCATGGTAAGGTCTTCATTCTCCGGGACATTATTATAGATTTGACTTTGGGGCTTGAGTATGAATCTGCCGTTCATATCCACTACCTCAAAACGGTTATTTTTTACACTCAATCTTGCACTTAATTTAGGTTGGGCCCCCGGTATCGACATTCTTCCCGCTCTCGCCACCGATTGTTCAATTTGCTCCTGCGCAGAGTAAGGAATATCTTCCAGATTTGCTAACTGTCCGGAAAGTAAATTAAGGCCTTTACGTGAATAGTTCGTTTGCCCGCATTCTTCGTAAGTTATGGGACAGCGATTCATAATTCTTCCACGACAGTTACCGCACCTACTAGATCATTCCCAACTGCAACTAATTGACTATAATAATCGAATTGGTCAATTTTTTGCTGCCTTAATAAGCCTTCCAGCATGATGCCTTCCGGAAGCAATCCATCAAAGAAGGGCGGGAACCGGTCAAAATGATAGATGGATGGTTGAACCGGCATGGTGAGGGAAATAGGCCAGCCTGTATAACCCGGTTCATAATTGAATTCATAGGGACCGCTTTTTTCAACTTCAATCAAAAAACCAGTGAAAGTTCCGTTAACAAAAACACGAGCCTTACGCATTTTCTGATCCTTCAACCTCTTCAATGAGCGGGCTTTCAAAGTTTACCTTGATATTCAAGACATTGAGAATGCTGAAAAGCGTATTGATGCGAAAAGTGGTTTTGCCATGCTCAATATCGTAAATAGCTGTTTTACCCACGTCAGCCAATTCTGCCAGGGATTTCCGGGATAATCCGCTCTGATTACGGTGGTATTTTATCATTTCACCAATTTGGGAAATATCATTCATTATTTACTCCTTTGAAGGCAATAAATACCGCTATTGCGGTATTAATGGCATAACTGTAAATGAAATATAAAAGAATGAAACGAATAAAGCAATGTATTACTTCTATAACAGTAAATACTGTTGTTTACTTGTATTGCAGGGTGATTTATTACTGAAATATTAAGAATATTACCGCTATTGCAGTAAGAACAAATAAATTAATCAAGCTATAATCAACTCCTCTGCCAGCTTCCAATCCTCACTTGTGGTAATTTTAAAATTCCCCGAAAATCCTTCCGTTACAGCCACCTTGCCGCCCAAGGTCTCCACCATAGATGCTTCATCCGTTGCATCCATGTTTTGTTTCAATGCTCTAATCAATATGTCCCGGTGAAACGTTTGAGGCGTTTGGGCCAACCAGATTGTGTTGCGGTTAAGTGTAGATTGAATCTGGTTATTCATTACTTTTTTTACTGTATCTTTACAGGGCAAGGCTGCAATACAGCCATCCGTGTTTCTGCATCCTGCAATGGTTGCGGATATGAGTTTTGATGTCACAAACGGACGGGCAGCATCGTGAACAGCAATGATTTCTACATCATCCGATAAAGCCAGGCAGCCGTTCAATACGGAATCCTGCCTCCGGGCTCCGCCGGCCACTGCCCGAACAGGTTTTGCAGACGTATAGGATGCTAATTCTCTGGAAACCAATTCAAGATTTTCCTCCGGAACAACGACCACAATTTCAAAAATGTCAGTGCATTCCAGAAAAGGATTCAATGTGTGGAATAATAGAGGGCGCTTCTTAAGCTGTTTAAACTGCTTTTTTTCACCAAATCGTTCCCCTGAACCGGCGGCGGCAATGACGGCGCCGGTTTTCAGAAAACGTTTCATTATTTAATAAACATGGCGTCGCCATAACTCAAAAAGCGATAGTTGTTCTTCTTTGCTTCACGATAGCCTTTCATCATTAAATCCCGATCGGAAAATGCCGAAATCATCATGAGCAACGTGCTTTTGGGTTGGTGAAAATTGGTAATGATGCCGTCAACCATTTTGAAGTTATATGGCGGATAGATGAATTTATCCGTCCAACCGCGTTTAGGGGAAACTTGAAATCCCGAAACAGCTACTGTTTCCAAAGCGCGAACAGTTGACGTTCCCACGGCATATATTTTACGGCGCCTGCGTTTTGTTTCATTGATCGCCAATGCTGTTTTTGGACTCACTTCGAAATATTCAGAATCCATCTGGTGTCTATTCAAATCTTCCACCTGCACCGAACGAAATGTCCCCAAGCCAATATGCAGGGTAACGTAAGCGATATTCACCCCTTTATCGGTTAATCTTTTCAAGAGTCCTTCTGTAAAATGCAGGCCGGCAGTGGGCGCGGCTACTGCACCCCGCTCAGTTGCAAAAACAGTTTGATATCGAATCTTATCTTTCGCATTTGCAGGGCGTTTGATGTAGGGTGGAAGGGGTGAAGTGCCAATGCGATCTATAATACTATAAAAATCATCACCTTCATATTCAAAGCGGACGACTCGGCCGCCTGATATGGTATTATCAATCACATCGCAAAATACAGTTTTTGCAAACATAAGCTTGTTTCCGATACGGACTTTGCGAGCCGGGCGGACCATTACTTCCCAAAGCTCGTTCTCTAACTCCCGGAGTAAAAACACTTCAACTTTCGCTTCTGTTTTATCCTTGCTGGCATAAAGCCTGGCAGGGAATACTTTCGTATTGTTTAAAATCAGCAAATCATTTTTTCTGAAATATTCCACAATATTGGAAAATGTTTTATGTTCAATTTCATTCGTTTCCTTATCAATAACCATCATTTTAGATAAGTCTCTCCGTTTTGCCGGATATTGAGCTATATACTTTTCCGGTAAAGGATAATCAAAATCAGTTAATTTGTATTTTTTCTTTTTATTAATCATTTAAATAACCTCTGTTGTGTTTTTGTATTATATGTTTTATTTAACAATTTATATGCCTTTTCCTGGGCGATGCGCCCCCTGGCAGTACGTTGAATAAATCCTTTTTTAATTAGATAGGGCTCGTACACATCTTCGATGGTTGTGGCGTCTTCACTCACCGCGACAGACAGCGAACTGACCCCCACCGGGCCGCCGTTGAATTGATCAATGAGTATTTCTAATATTCGTCGATCCATATCGTCTAATCCATGGGAATCTATACCCATACCGTCCAGTGCTTCTTTGGCCACCGCTTCGTCGATCAACCCATTGGCTTTTACTTGTGCGTAGTCCCTGGCGCGCCGCAGAATGCGATTGGCGATCCGGGGCGTTCCTCTGCTGCGGCTTGCCAGTTCTTTTGCTCCGCCTTTATCAATATCAACCTCTAATATTTGTGAGGAACGCTGAATGATGAGAAATAAGTCATCCGGGTTATAATAATCTACTCGGAGTACCACACCAAAACGATCACGCATGGGAGACGTCAGGTTTCCTAAACGTGTTGTGGCGCCAATTAATGTAAAGGGCTCTATATTCAATTGAACGCTGCGGGCGCTGGGGCCTTTATCGATCATAATTTCAATGCGATAATCTTCCATGGCAGAATAAAGATATTCTTCCACTACTGAATTCAACCGGTGTATTTCATCGATAAAAAATACATCGCGACCCTGAAGATTCGTCAATATTCCCGCTAAATCACCGGCTCGTTCGATTACCGGCCCCGAAGACTGTTGTAAGTGTGATCCCAATTCCTTGGATATGATGTTTGCCAATGTTGTTTTCCCCAAGCCGGGTGGGCCAAAAAGCAGCACATGATCCAATGACTCATTACGTTTATTCGCAGCCTCAATATAAAGCTTCAGATTATCAACTACCTCCCGTTGGCCTATAAATTCATTGAATTTTTCTGGCCGAAGAGACTTTTCAACTATGATGTCTTCTTCTAGCGGAGTCGGATCTGTAATATGTATTTCAGTCATTGATTAAACGAAATGATTGTATTTGTTCAAATTTTAGCCCCGGAAGATACTAAAATGTGGCAGGGGTCGTCAAATTTATTACTATGATTTTTCTATCTATCAATGAATGGTGTGAAGTCCAAATAATTTATAACGTAATTATGAACTGATTTGTTTACGTTTTTTTGTACGAGTCTTTTATTTTTTTGTATTAATTTTTTCAATGCCATAAATTTAATAGAATTATTTATGGAGTGTATAATGAATAGAAGTAAAATAATTATTGTTTTTTTCATTTGTGCAATACTTTTGTCGTTTGCTGAAATTTTCGGTAAAGACGCCGGCAAGCTCCGTATTGTCAAAACTATTCAAATAACTCCGGATGGACAGTATTACCAGGATCCGAAGGTTGTCACCGGATGGAAGCATGGTTGTATTCAGAGGACGAAAGGGAGGGCTCTTAATACGGAATGCAGATGGAACAGGTCATATGGTTACCGTTTTGCCACATGGTAAGGATTCGCGTCAATATATTTGGTCACCGGGTTCAAAAACAATAGCTTATAGGTTAAATACCTGGGAAAAAGGAATACGCATAAGCGCTGACTTGCATACTTTTGATATTCAAAGTAAACATTCATCTTTGTTGAAGGAAGAAATTCCGCCATTTCGATTTGCTAGATGGACAAATGAAGGTATAGAGGCTATAAGGGGTATTACCCGCCAAAAGAATAAAGAAAGAGAATTCGTAAAGCCAGCTATTACGAAGATTATTAATGTGACATCTGGAGAACTTCGACAATCCAATAATCCGATTGTTTATCACGATCAGATAGATAATAAACACTTTGTCATCGTGGAAGATGGAGAGCTTATTATTTATCAAATTGGTGAAGCTGGAGGTTTCCATGGTCAAACGCTTATAGGCTCAGAAATTTTTGTCATTAACATAAATGGTACTGATAAAAATCAACTAACTCATACGCCTGATATTATTGAAATGAAACCTCATTGGTCAGGAAGTAGTTTGAAAATAACATATTTCGATTATTTGACAGGGACAATTTTTGTGTCCGAGTTAAAATATAAAGAATAATCATAGCGTGTATTAATTCGACAGTGGTTAACATATCAAAATACCGAATTTTGTTTTAGATAGTTATTAAGGATAAGTTTCATTGTTTACAGTATTATTTTTAAAAATGACATACCATCGCACAGGCATGGTCAGCTGATAAAAATGGTGGGGAAATCCCGTAGGGATTAAATGTCTATAAAACGGAAAAATCAATAAGCACAAACCCAGTAGGGTGTTCAACACCTAACGGCGTTGGTCGTAAGATATGATTATAGTTTATAGACATACAACTCCTACGGAGTGCAAAACAAGTTTTCAAAAGATACTTTACAAAATATTGCTGTATATCTTAGAACTAAGCCGTTAATAAAAACGCTGCTTGCTAAAAATATTGCAACTTTACTTTTTGGATGTTAAGTCGGAATATGATTTCTTAAACGTTTTAAACGTTGTGTTCGCTCCTTAGCGAACGTGACAATTCCATCCCATATCCATCGGGGTGACAAATGGGCTTCGTCCACAATTTCGTCTACAGACCCACCGGTACGCCAACGATTATCCCAATCAGATGAAAGCGAATATTCTTCCACTGTTCTATTTGCCATCCATTTATACATCAATCTTCGTGCACCGTTGGTGATGATCATTGCATCATGCCATTCCGCCGAAGCAATAATGCTGTTGCGGTATTCCTCACTTTGTCTTTGGAACAATTCCCAGGAAATAGCAGCCGCAATTTTTACATTCGGACCTTCTTCCTTGATTCTAGGCAGTAATTGCACGATTGAATTTGTAGAACTTGTTCCGCGAACTATAATTACACCTTCTTTTTTCTTATCCGGATTGTAATTTTTTATAATATAGGCTCCTTTGGCTGCATCCATATACGAAGCCATGCCTAACGCTTCCCTGTCCGGAATTTCTATGGGTGGACGAGTTAAGTGCAGTGCAATAATTGGAATCCCCGTGTTAAACGCCGCCGCCATAGCCGGCGCAACTTCATTGTGTTCCCATGGATGGATATTGACAATCTGCCCCTCAGGGAAAAGATGTGTAACGCCGGGAGAAAAAATGCCAAAATGGGTGCGGCTGTCTTCGGCTGTTTCCGGCCCCGAATGACCCACCACCCATAAAATTTTGCCAACCTTAAAATCTGAATCCTGGGCAATCTGGCTGAATAAACGCAGGGGGCCATATTTAAGATAGCTGAACGATCCGTACGTGCTCATGGCGCCATAAAAGCCATTAAAGTCCGTATAAACATTGCGATTAAAGTTCACAGTCGCTAGTCCGGCCATCATCCCGGCGTTGGTAAATTCAGTAATCCCCTGAGGCATCAAAGGACTATCTATATTGGTGTCTTTATTAAAAAAACCGTGGTTGCCGTTTCCGTTCCATTCTTTGGCAAAACCGGAGATGTTTGTTGAATCAGCCAAATCAGCGCTCATGGCAATCACCAGCGGACGACCATATTTTTTCTCTGATACCGTATTAATATAACTGGCATACTTCGAAAAACCCACGCGGTTTGGAGCCATTTCGCCCGGCTTGGCGAATAAGTCACTTGGCAATTCCTTTAAGTTGAATATAGATTTATCATTGCATGGATTACCATCGGTGATACGACAAGCATCATGATTTTCAGTAACACTGTCTCCGATTTCCACCAGCGTATCGACTAAATAATCCACCAATTCCTGATTGTTTGTCAATACGGAAAATACCGTATTAAAATAGGATGTTGCCTGATCCACTTGGGTTTCTCTTGAGGCGGCTGCTTCATGGCCGAAACCTTCAAATTCCACACGGTATTTTTGGGCAAAGTCTTCTTTTGTTTTCCAGAATAAATCAGAATTCCGATTGTGTGCTGCGCCATGACTGGCATGGTCATATTTATAATAACCACGACCTTTTCGCATTTTTGCATATAAAACTTTAGGTTGGTCCGGTTTTGCATTTTCTACCAAAAGCCTGTAATACGCTTCCGTTAATGATTCCCAATCTTCTCCGTCCAGGGTGCCTTCTACATGCCAGCCGTGAGATCCAAACCAATCTTTCGGTGTTCCATACACGATAGAACTAAACGGTCTGTTATCGATTCCGTAATCATTCCAATCCAGGAAATAAATCAGATTTCCCAAGCCCAATCCCCAGGCGGAATTCATCGTTTCATGAGAAGCGCCTGCGGTAAAGCCGCCTTCGCCCTCAAAGGCAAAGACTTTTATATCGGGAGTATGGGCTAATTTTAATGCCAGTGCTTCGCCGGCCGCTGCCGGTGAACCGTGTCCGCTTGGACCTGTATTAAATTTGAAAAATAATGTTTTTCCTTCCATTTCCGCGTGGCCCGGTAAACCTCCGCTACGGCGCAACGTCAGCAAATCTTCCCAGCCAAGCTGAAATTCCTCCCCTTTTCTGTGTTGATATTTATCGTCGCCTGTTTGTGTGTATTTAATTCTCATTGCTTCATTGAATACAGCTAACGTGGCATATACCACCGGATTCGCATGGCCGGCCACCAACACGAAACGATCGGCAAAGCGTTTTCCAGCTTCGCGAATATCCCAGCGCATCGCTCCGGACAGTAATGTGGTTACCATTCCGTGAACTTTTGATCGGGAACCGCCGGGATGGCCGCTTTGACTCAAATTCAGCATAATATCAATGCTTTGATCAATCAGGTCTTTGGTGATTTCCCAAAAGGGGTAATACTGTTTTAATTCTTGGGGTGATTTCATGCTGAAATCATTTTCCATTTTTCTGATTGTTTAGAATTTTTTTAATAAAAGCTCCTGTATATGAGGATTTCTCTTTACTTAATGCTTCCGGCGTGCCCGCAAAAATAAGCTCGCCGCCTTCATCGCCGCCTTCGGGACCCAGATCAATAATCCAGTCAGCAGATTTAATGACATCTAAATTATGTTCAATGACGATCACCGTATTTCCCTGCTCCACTAATCGCTGAAGGACGCCTAATAACATGTTTACATCTTCAAAATGAAGGCCTGTCGTCGGTTCATCCAAAATATATAATGTACGGTCGTTGCTGACCCGTGATAATTCTGTTGCTAATTTAACTCGTTGCGCTTCTCCACCGGACAAGGTTGTCGCCTGCTGCCCCAACCTGATATATCCAAGGCCAACCTCATTAAGGGTGGTTAATTTTTTCTTAATAGATGGAATATTTTCAAAAAATGACAGCGCTTCCTCGACAGACATGCTCAGCACATTTTCTATATTCTTTCCTTTATATCGAATTTCCAGTGTTTTGCGATTATAACGGGCCCCTTTACACACTTCGCATGTAATATAAACATCCGGGAGAAAATTCATTTCAATTTTGATAATACCATCCCCTTGGCAGGATTCACACCGTCCACCTTTTACATTGAAAGAAAAACGGCCCGGCTTATACCCCCGAATTTTTGCTTCGGGTAATTGTGCAAACAAATCACGAACAAACGTAAATACTCCAGTATATGTCGCCGGGTTTGAGCGTGGAGTCCGCCCAATGGGCTTTTGATCTATTTCAACTACTTTGTCCAGATATTGAAGTCCGTCAACTAAATCATAGGGGAGCGGGTAAGCGCGGGCATTGTTGAGTTCTTTATGAAGAATTGGGAAGAGAGTTTCGTTCACTAATGTGCTTTTTCCGCTTCCGGAAACACCCGTGACGACAATCATCTTTCCTAATGGAAATTCAACGTCGATATTTTTCAGGTTATTTCCTGTATTACCTCGAACGGATAACATTTTCCCATTTCCGTTTCTTCGGCGGGCGGGTACTGGAATAGATCTTTTCCCGGATAGGTACATGCCGGTGATGGATTCTCTGCATTTTAAAATATCTTTCGGTTTTCCAATAAAAATCACTTCACCGCCATGTTCTCCTGCGCCGGGGCCCAGATCGATGAGTTCGTCAGCGAATAACATAGTCTCCCGATCATGTTCAACGACTAAAATAGTATTTCCCTGATCCCGCAATGTTTGCAAAGTGTTTAATAATCGGGCGTTATCCCTGGGGTGCAGACCGATTGAAGGTTCATCCAGCACATAAAGGACCCCCACTAGTTGTGAACCGATTTGCGTTGCTAAACGTATACGCTGGGCTTCCCCGCCGGATAATGTAGTCGCTGAACGTTCCAGCGTTAGATAGCTTAAGCCAACATTCACCAGGAAGTTTAATCTATTTGTAACTTCCTTAAGGATTTGATCGGCGATTTGCTGTTCCGTCTTGGTCAAAATAATATTTTCAAAAAAATCAAGGGCAGCCCGAATAGACATTGAAGAAACATCTCCCAAACTCATTTCATTGATTAAAACGGACCGACTTTCAATCCGCAGACGGGCGCCATTACATTCCGGGCATGCCCGCATACTCATGAACTGCTCTATCCAACTGCGTATATGCCCCGATTTCGTTTGTTTATACCGGCGCATCAAATTGTGAACCGTGCCTTCCCAGCCGCCGGTATATGTCCCTGTCCAACGATCTGAGGAATAAGTCATTTTTAATTTCTCATTTCCCGTTCCATACAGCAGCATTTTGCGTATCTTTGGATCCAACTTTATCCATGGTGTGGTGAAATTGAAATTGTAGTGCTTTGCTAAACTTTTCAGAATGCTGCCATACCAGTTCCCCCGAGGCTGTTCACCTAAAGGAACCACAGCTCCTTGGATGAGTGACTTCGTTTTGTCAGGCACGATTAGCTCCGGATTAATTTCCATGTGGGAGCCCAAACCGTCACAATGTTTACAGGCTCCGTAAGGAGAATTGAATGAAAACATCCTTGGGGACAATTCTTCCAAAGAAACTTCGCAATGGGGACAGGCAAAATGTTCACTGAATAAATGATCTTTTTTAGGCAGCTCATGGACAATCAATAGTCCACTGCCAATTTTCAAGGCCAGCTCAATGGATTCAGTCAGGCGGTCTTTATAGTCATCTTCAATGATTAAACGATCTACGACCACTTCAATGGTGTGCTTTTTATTTTTCTCTAATGGAATTTTATGATCTATGCTGTACACCTTCCCATCTACGCGGGCCCGAAGAAAACCTTCCTTTTTAATTTCTTCAAAGACACCTTTATGTTCTCCCTTTCGTCCCCGAACAACAGGCGCCAGAATAAAAATCTTCGTATTATCTTCAAATTTGCAGACTGTATCGACTATCTGCTGAACGGTTTGTTTTTGAATTGGGCGGCCGCAAATCCAGCAATTGGGTTTGCCAATGTGTGCAAATAGCAACCTTAAATAATCGTGTATTTCTGTTACGGTGCCGACGGTTGATCGCGGGTTTCTTGCAGTGGATTTTTGCTCGATGGATATGGCTGGAGACAATCCTTCAATGGTGTCCATGTCCGGTTTTTCCATGAGGCCTATAAACTGTCTGGCGTAAGAGGATAAGCTTTCCACATAGCGGCGCTGGCCTTCAGCATAAATGGTGTCAAAAGCCAATGAAGATTTTCCGGAGCCGGAAAGACCGGTGATGACCACTAGTTTATTTCGCGGTATTTCCAGGTCTATATTTTTGAGGTTATGTTGACGGGCACCCCTTATAATGATTTTTTCTGGCTGCATTTTACCCAATTATTCAATTTCAAAAGACATCCCTGAATTTACGAATTATTACACCTGTTTCATAAAAGCATTTGCATTTATCTAACTGGCTTGCGGGTGACTGGTGAATGGTTGAGTGCCCGCCCGCCGCCTGTCTGCAGGAGCGACACCATAGACATACTATGTCAAGCACTTTGTAAAACAGTGACGTAATCGCGTTGGTTCATAGCATGTTTCACCATGTCTGCCAGAAAGATCCGTTCATCATATAAAGCGTATTTCTTCCACATGGCAAAAATGATTTTCAGCCATTTATCTGCCAGCAGTCGCAAGGCGTGGTTGTGGGTCTTTCCCATTTCCCGGTGTTTCTGATAGTAACGATAAGCCCATTGGCTGCGGGTAAGGCTGCAGAAGGCAAACAACTGCAGTGCATTCCTAAAGGGTTTGCGGCAACCATAGCGAAACCTGACACTCATATAATTCCCACTCTGTTTTGTGACCGGAGCAACGCCAGCCAGGGGTCTGACCTCACCCACACATTGGTAACGGGTCCGGTCATCGCCCAAGTGACTCAATATCCGGGATGCCAGATTAGCGCCGGCGCCAGGGAGGCTTAAGAAAATGTCCTTGTCAGAATGTTTATCCAGCAGTCGTTCAATCTCACGATCGTATTGCTCTATTTGGTTACACAGCGTTATTAACGGTTCTACGATGGCTATCATTTGGCGGGCTTTGGCTCTTTTCACTACTGGATCAATGGGGATAGGAGCTATTTGGCTATGACGAATAATCTTCTTCAACAGGGAGGGATTATTCACCTTGCGCTTTTTCAGCAACTGAAGGATCTGTTTTTCACTTTTCCGGTTAATATCTTCCCAGGTAGGAAACAATTTCAGGAAGGTGAAAGCCGACAAGCTGGTCAGGTCAGAAAAGAGATAGCACGCTTCCGGGTAATAGGCTTTCAAACAAGATCGCAATTGATTGATGAACTTTGTCTTCGTCTGACCGAGTTTCTCTCTATCCTGGGTCAATATTTTCAACTCACGAACCAGGTCGCTTGCAGGTACAATAGGCTTATGTCGGTTTATATCGGTCCTGATTATGTTGGCCAACACCAAAGCATCAAAAAAGTCATCTTTTGCTTTACTCACACGGTACCGGTCACGATAGCGATCCACAGCCTTGGGGTTGATAGCATAGACAGTGTATCCTTCATCCATGAGAAAATCCACCAGAGGGGAATTAGGAGTCTCTATGGTGAATAGGATATTATCTTTATCTGTTGTAACAGTTCTTACTCGGTTGATGAGTTCTGTGAACCCTTCAGCGTTGTTATTGACCCGAAATGATTTAGCCGTATCGCCCTCGTGGTCTACGATGACAATAACGAAATCTTTGTCGGACCAGTCAATTCCACAAAATAACATTTTTATTACTCCTTTTTTTTCAATGGCCTTTGTAAACTTGTCTTGGCCTTATAGTGGTCTTCTCCGGTGGTGTCCAGAGAGACAGCATACTATTGAAGATCAAGTCCTTTTGAGGCGGGGAGAGGGGCAGTCTACGCTAGGTGATCTTATCACAAGGCAGGATGGTCCTCTCTCCTCGCTTACCATTATTTTAAAGTATTATTCTTAGTTTAATATTACCATGAATAGGCGGAAGGTATACCTATAAGGCAGGAAGGGTACGTAGGCGGGGTAACGGGTAAGTGGTGGATGTCAGAAAATTCAATCACTTTCTAGCAGGATGTTACATCCTGCTGAAGTAATCATTTCACTTTCCCTTGGGCGGCAACTTCAGCGGCTTTTTGGGCAATGGCTTCCGGATCTCCGAGATAATAGTGTTTGATTGGGGTCAGGTTTTCTTTGAGTTCATAAACCAATGGAACACCTGTTGGTATATTGAGTCCAACTATTTCTTCATCAGAAATTTTATCCAGATATTTTACCAATGCCCGAAGAGAATTTCCGTGGGCAACGATCAATACTCTTTTACCGGATTTTACATCCGGTGCAATTTGATCAAACCAATAGGGAAGAAACCGATCCACAGTATCTTTTAAACATTCTGATGCCGGCAAATCACCGGGATCTAAATCTTTATAAATTGAATCAAATCTTGGGTGCCTTTTATCATCCATGTCCAGTTTAGGTGGCGGTGTGGTGTAACTCCGTCGCCAAGTGAGGACTTGATCTTCACCGTATTTTTCCGCTGTTTCAGCTTTATTTAATCCTTGCAACGCACCGTAGTGACGTTCATTCAGTCGCCAATTATAAATAATAGGGATATCTGTGATGCCCATTTCATCCAGGCAAATTTCCATGGTGCGAATGGCACGTGTCAAAACGGATGTATGGATCACATCAAATTCATAACCTTCATCCTTCAGAATTTTTCCGGATGATTGCGCTTCTTCTTCTCCTTTGGATGTTAAGTCCACGTCGGTCCAGCCGGTGAATCGGTTTTCTAAATTCCATTGGCTTTCACCGTGGCGCAGTAAAACTAATTTGAACATCATGTATCCTTTCAATTTTGGAAAAAATCATTGCCGGAAATTCACCTTTTCAGCAAATGGATCAAAATGATACCTGAAAATTAAATGATATAAATTATTTTTTACCAAGGATTGAATAAAATATTGACTTTATGAATCAATATTATTTACAAATTTTCTTGATTATTTTGGCAATTCAGAAGCAAATGAATTGTTAATGATTATTAAATTAAATTGATTATTAATTCACAATGTCATTCTACCTCACCTACCAAAATGTCTTGATTATATAGTACACTGCCGGATCTCTCCTTGTATATGGAGAGGATTCAGGGGTGGTGTAAATTGTCAGGTTTTCGAAATGAATGCAACAGAAGCTTAAATATGATTGAGTGAAGTCTCATGACTTCACGAGCCACTAGACAACAATATATACCATTAATATGGAGTAATGTAACTTTTACTCGGAAATAACTTATCTTTACGTTCTAATTACCGGGACGCAAAGTTTAATAACAGATGGAGTCAACCATGCAAAAAGTTGCTGTAAATGATTTTGTTCGTAGACAGGTAAAAGGTTCGGGAAAGACTTATTCACCTGATTTATCCTTCGAAGATATTGCTAAACATGCGAAAGAGCAGATGGCTCTTGGGAATTTTAAAGAAGGATACAGAGATGGCGTTCGCATTGTTCAATGTTCGTTAGAAATGGCCAGACATTTTTACTGTCCCTTCGCCAGGATTGATGAGAGTTCAAAATTGAAAGCTGAAGTAGTCAGACGTAGGCCGGACGAAGAGCCATACATCCAAATACGTGTGATCAATGGCGACCATTTACCGTCGGGAAAAGTAGAATTCATTCTGTATCGGCATGATGTGTTAGCTGAAAATAATGAGCAGAGTACTGAAGCTGAATGGGAACTCGTCAGCATTCACGCAATTCCAGATGGAGTTGAACCATTACCCATGGGTCCTGTAACCATGATGCGAAATCAGCTGGAAATGCCCGGGGGAACAAAAGCTCATTATACGTCGGAAGAATGGGCAGAGTCCGTTAGGTTCTGGCAGCGGTATGGGGCGATTTCAAATACCGAAGAAAAAGAGCAACGTATTTGTGAATCGTTAATATAGATTCATCAAAATAAATTGTGCTGCTTAAATAATCAGCTGTATTCGCTTTTTTCCGGCAGGTCTCTTTTCGGATATTTCATCGTGCGGCTGTGCCCGTCCACGCTGTCGCGATAGAGCAGCACCTTACCATTAAGGTCATCGGCAATGACCCACTCCTGTTGATCAATCAAGACCGGATCACCTATTTGATATTGCTTACCTGGTTCTTTTTTTGCTTCAATCATGTTGCACCTGTTGACTGAAAATTTTGATGAGGTCCACGACTCTGTTCGAGTAACCCCATTCGTTATCATACCAATTTATTGTTTTTACTAAACGTTTCTCTACTATTGTTGTAAAGGGAGCATCAAATATGGATGAATGAGGATTTCCGATAATATCGGATGAAACAATCGGCGTATCCTCATATTGCAGAATCGGCGTCAGCCTGTCCGTTGCAGAAGCTTCTTTGACTGCTTGGCGAATGTCATCTGCGGTAACATCTGTTTTTAATTCTGTTATCAAGTCCACGATGGAACCATCAGCCACGGGCACCCGCATGGCAATGCCGTCCAGTTTACCATCGAGCTCAGGTAACACTTGTCCCACCGCCCGTGCAGCACCGGTGGTGGTAGGAATTATATTTTCAGCTGCGGCCCGGCTGCGGCGCCAATCGGAATGAGGAACGTCGGCCAACCGCTGATCATTGGTATAGGCATGAATCGTATTAATGACTCCATATTCAATCCCGAAAGAATCATTCAGGACTTTTGCCATGGGCGCCAGGCAATTCGTGGTGCAAGAGGCATTAGACACAATTTTATGTTCATTGGTTAGGCCATCTTCGTTGACACCGATGACCACGGTATAATCTATATCGTCCTTGGCCGGAACGGTTAATATGACTCTGGAAGCTCCCGCATCAAGATGAGCTTGCAGTTGATCTTTTAATCGAAATATACCCGTCGCTTCAACAACAACATCCACACCGAGATCTGCCCACGGCAAATCAGCAGGATTTGGTTCCGAGAGCATTTTAACTTCATGGTTTGATGTTTTCAGGATTCCATTCTCGACGACAACAGTATCTTTTAACCGGCCCATTACTGTATCGTATTTCAATAAATAAGCCAATGCTGCATCATCCGCCAGGTCATTGATGGCAACAACTTCAATTTGTTTTTGTTCGTTTAAAATCCTGAAAACAGTTCTTCCGATTCGTCCAAATCCGTTAATCGCGACCTTCATGATGCCGCCTCCAAATTGCCGTATGCTTTTACCAATTCCAGAATACGCTGGGAGTATCCATATCCGTCGTCATACCAGCTGATAGTTTTCAAAAGTTTTCCGGCTGCAATCATGGTTGCTTGTGCATCAAAAACCATTGAATGGCTGTCGCCCACCACATCGCTGGATACGATTGGGTCTTCCGTATATCCAATAATATTTTTTAACGGTCCCTCAGATATTTCTTTCATTTTAGCATTCAACTCATCCACGGTTGGGAGCCTCTTCAACTCAGTGGTCAGATCCACACACGATCCGTCAGGGATAGGTACGTTAAAAGCGATTCCCTCGATTTTCCCCTTTAGGTGTGGTAATATCGATTCCACTAATTCCGGAGATCGAGTTTGGTTGGGAATAATGTTTTTTACAGCGGAGCGACTCCGACGTAAATCAGAGCGCACACTGTCTGCCAGGGGCTGATCGGACGTATAGGCATGAATAGTAGTCATCATGGCTTTTTCCAACCCATATTCTTGATCTAGAATATCTAACATCAGGGCCAACACCTGTGTGGTGGACGAGGAAGGAGATACAATTTTGTCTTCGGTTGAAATTTCGTTATCATTTAACCCCATGACCACAATTCTATCCACCGGATCTTTCGGAGGAGTGGTAACTATGACGCGTTTGGCTCCGGCTTCGAGGTATTTCTCCAATTCTGTTCTCGGCCAGATGCGGCCGGTGCAATCGATAATAATATCAGCCCCAAGGGCATCCCAAGGTAATTGGCCGGGGCCGGATCCCGGCAATACCCGTACTTTTTGATTCCCAAAGTGGATAAAACGGTCTTTAAGGTAAGCTTCCGTTTCTACAGGTCCGTAGACGGTATCGTGATGCAATAAATAAAAAAGCGCTTCAGGGTCAGCCAAATCGCTTACCCCCACAAAATTCAATTGTGGATCGTTATAACCCAGCCGCAACAGATTGCGCCCGATTCTGCCGAATCCGATAATCCCAATATTCATTTTTAATTCTATAATTAGCTTAAAAGTTATTTAGTAACTATTATATGAATCACTAAAATTCAACGAATAAAAATAAAAACATTCTATTACAGGACTTACTTGTCCTATGTAAATTATTGCATAAAGTTTTATTGAAAGGAAATAATATGTCTGTTAAACTATTTTTACCGGCGAAACATTTTTCAGATAATGCATGGGTTAAATCCCAAGATCAATACCGGGAGATATATGATCGGTCCATTGAGAATCCCGATGCCTTTTGGGCTGAGCATGCAGAACGGATTACCTGGTACAAAAAATGGGATACCGTCAGTGAAGTTGATTTTAAAAAAGCGGACATTAAATGGTTTGCCGGTGGAAAGCTCAATGTAAGTTATAACTGTCTGGATCGTCATGTGGATGCGGGACGCGGTGGCCGAACTGCTCTTATTTGGGAAGGCAATAACCCGGAAGAAGATCAGCGCTATTCATACAGCGAACTGCTGGATGAAGTACAAAAATTTGCCAATGTGTTAAAAAGCATGGGTGTTGAAAAAGGTGACAGGGTATGCATGTATATGCAGATGATACCCCAATTACCCATTGCCATGCTGGCTTGTACACGGATTGGAGCGGTCCATTCGATTGTTTTCGGTGCCTTCAGCTCAGATTCTCTCCGGGATCGCATTAACGATTCTGAATGCAAGGTGCTCATCACACAGGACACCGGCGTCCGCGGTACGAAACAGAACATCCCTATGAAAGCCAAATCTGACAGTGCCGTTTCACAGACTCCATCGATTATTAATGTTGTTGTGGTGCAGCGAACCGGAGAAGCAGTCAATATGGACGAGGGAAGAGATCTTTGGTGGCATGAAGAAATGGCAAAAGCAGATGCTGAATGTAAACCGGAAGAAATGGATGCAGAAGATCCACTATTCATTTTATACACATCCGGGTCCACCGGCACACCCAAAGGTGTGCTGCACACGACTGGCGGATATTTAGTATATGCGGCCTTGTCTCATGAAATGATATTCGATTATCATGAGGATGATATTTACTGGTGTACGGCAGACATCGGTTGGATTACCGGTCACTCTTACATTGTGTACGGACCCTTGGCAAATGGTGCCACGTCTGTTATGTTTGAAGGCGTTCCCAACTATCCGGACTATGGGCGCTTCTGGGACATTGTGGATAAACACAAAATCAGCCTGTTCTACACAGCCCCGACCGCATTACGTGCATTGATGAAAGAAGGGAATGATTATGTCACCAGCCGCGATCTGTCTTCCCTGCGCCTGCTGGGAACCGTTGGCGAGCCCATTAAAGAACCGGAATGGATGTGGTATTATAACATTATCGGCAAAGGAAAATGCCCCATTGTGGATACATGGTGGCAGACAGAAACCGGCGGCATTTTGATTACTCCACTCCCCGGCGCTACGCCCATTAAGCCCGGTTCTGCGACATTTCCATTTTTTGGAATCGAGCCTGTCCTGTTATCGGATGATGGTCAAGAAATTGAAGGGAATAATGTTTCCGGCTTGCTGGCTATCAAAACATCCTGGCCGGGGCAAATGCGAACGCTCTATGGCGATCATAAACGCTTTTTTGAAACCTATTTTTCCCAGTTTCCGGGATATTTTTTCACCGGGGATGGCGCCCGCCGGGATGAAGATGGTTATTACTGGATCACCGGTAGAGTCGATGATGTATTGAATATATCCGGTCACCGCATCGGCACCGCTGAAGTAGAAGGTGCTATCGGTAAAGCCAACGGTGTGGCAGAAGCGGCTGTGGTGGGATTCCCACATGATATTAAAGGCCAGGGTATTTATGCTTTTGTGACACTTATGACCGGCGTGGAAAGTTCAGTTGAAATTGAAAATAGTATCCGGACCTCGGTCACAGCAGAAATTGGACCGCATGCAAAACCGGATAAAATCCAGTTTACTCCGGCATTGCCCAAAACACGTTCAGGGAAAATTATGCGCCGGATCTTAAGAAAAATCGCTGAAGGTGAACCAGAGAACATGGGTGATATTTCCACGTTGGCTGACCCAGCGGTCGTGGAAAATCTGGTCGCCGGATCAAAATAAACCTGTCCCTTCCAAAAACCAAATGAGTAGCAAATAAGACCTATCAGTTCAACAACATTTTAAGGGCTTATAAGGCCGACCTAACACCAAATCTAAAGTCTTTTTGTTGACGAGTGAAGAATCCTGTAGGTTAGAAAGTACTGCCATCTTCCCTCATTGCCTTTATTTTGTCGATTATCTATAAAATATTTTCCCTTAGTCACTAAACAGTCAATAACGCCTGTAAGTCCACTGATATAAGGGGGGCCAGAGTACTGAAAATCCTTGTGTTTAATGGGTTAATCCCACATGAAGTTGGGTGGAAGTTGCCATTTTCGTTTGCACATTGTTCACACTATGTTCACACAATTCTTTAACTGCAGTTATTGTTAACTATTAGTCAGATAACCAACCCAAATGGTGTTGTTGAAATAAATTCCAGAAAAATGGCTTTAGGGATACTGATTTGCGGGATAATTCGTCTTAACCAAATCTTTGCACAAATTTAACCTAATCTTCACGCTTCATAATTCTTAACTTAATATATGCCATCCAGACAATGACCCGACTTTGAGTTCTACAACAAATGTTCCAATGTGAAAATTTAAAAACTCAATTTATTCAAAATAGGTATGATATCAGTATTGACTATTTCATTCATGCTTGGTTCAGGTAGAGTAGTGTTTTTTAAAGAACCTGAAGCCCGTTTTACATGACCATGGACTGCCTTATTGAAGTTTTTCAGTATAAACCAGTGAATAAGGACCACCCTTAGCATCATTACGGTAAACATCAACAAATATATTGTTGCCTTTAATTCTTATTTTCATGAATGTACTTCTTGAGAGGTCCCAATTATTCCAATATGTCCTGAAAAACTCGCTGCGCACATCACCCATTTTTTCAGCTTTGGCAAAAAAGAATTTCAGTGCTTTCAAGGCCGGTTCATCCGCTAATTCCTTGTAATAAACATTATTAGTAAGCTCCAAATAATCAAGTACTTTTTTTATCGCGTAAGGCTGTTTCCAAAAATATTTTTGAACTGCCTGATCACGCGTCATTCCTGTCTCTTTACCGTTTGTAAAGATACTTGAAATTCCCTGAAATATCATTTCAGGATATAGATCCTCGATACCTCGCGCGTGACCGATGTCAACCTGCCAGAGACCGTTTATTCTAGCGATTGAGGCATTATGGGTATGACCATTAAAATATGCATTTACGCCATATTTCATTAACAATTGATAGAAATTAAACGCATTGTCCGGATACTTGTCTAGCGCGGTGCCTCGTTTCCGAAGTCGACCATTGTGCATATCGGGTATAGGTAGGAGAGGTTCATGACCCGCAACAAACACAAACTTTTTCCTATTCGCTGCCAAATCTTTATCGAGCCAGGCTAACAATTCGGGAACCACATCGCCATCGGTTCCCATATCTGATTCTCCATTAAAATATTGATTAAGAACAACAAAATGGCAATCACCATAATCAAAAGAAAAAGTGGTCTCCTCACATCCCGGGGGTCCTTTGCGGACAATATTGGGTAATGATTTTTCTCCACGATTTAATTGGCGCAAATAATCCATATAGGTCGGATCTTCCAATTCGTGATTTCCAACAACCGCATACCAGGGATAATCAGCTCCCAATACTTGAGAAATCAATGCACGCGATTGCGAGGGTGGTTCCACATCACCGGGACTTAACATGAATGCTCCCTTACCCACATCAGCTATCGCCTCAAGAGCCCCTAAAAAATACTCCGTTGAATGGTAAGGCTCGGTTGTAGTATAGCGCCAATCGGCCGCAACAATGAAGGTGAAATCATCTTTACTGCCATTTTGTTTTAAAGTACACGAATTAAAACAGGTGAGTATGAGAAGTAGGATTAAAACATATTTATTTATTTTTCTTAAGGTGTATTTACGAAAGAACAAATAACGCATAGCGTGTCTCCTTTTTTTGTTTATGACGAAGAGTGATAGTTATTTTTTAACATAGTTTGAGAATGTTATTCCACATGTTCTGCAAGACAAGGATGAATTTACGAATGGTATTTTTCAGCAATGAGTGCTTCTACATCCTCGATCTCTTGAACAAAAGGACCTTCAGATTCCATTTTCAAACTGGTAACTGCCGCAGACCAGAGCAGAGCTTCTTCCGGTGGGTCTGTTAAGCGCTTAGCTATGTATGATGAAATACAAGTATCTCCCCGGCCGCTGCGACCGATCAATTTTTTAGGGTAGAATTTCGCTTGATGATATTTTTCTCTGGCATACACCAAGATTCCGTCACGATGAGTAATCACCACTTCCTTTGGACCCATTTTTGACAGTAGTTGAGCAGCATATTTTATGTTTGATTCACCGGTAAGAGACTCGGCCTCCACAGCATCGGCTTTTAGTACATCGATCATTGAAAGTATTTGCTTTTTTTCCGGCCATTCTGCATTTACCAACGTGTTATCCGATGAAATTATCCGCACAAAGCCCTGAACATCGGCAACCAGCAAATTCGCTTTATCTCTCAGCATTTCAATTACGTCTAATGATACCTCGCCACGAGTGGAAGTATTAATCAGGAAGGCCTCGGCTTCCAGATTGGAGAACTGGTCTATCGTGAACGATCCGGCAGTGACCGGACAAGTAAGAATTCGCTCATCAGGATCGGAGGTTGGATATTCCAGGCGCATGTGGGTCGATGAAGAGGTAAAAGTGGGAAATACATCCACACCAATTTTTCTAAGAACTTCAATAACATGGGAGTCTTCCTTGGCCAGACGTGTTACGGCCGCTACTTTTAATCCTGATTTTGCTGCCGCATGAGCACCATAATTAAAACCACCGCCGTCGACATAACGGATACCAGCAGCGGATACTATCGTATCCTTGGTATAATTTCCGAAAATTACAATATCGTAACTTTTCACAAGGTATTCCTTTTATTCATATTAATCAGCAGATTGTTAATCTCTAACTTTTACCCGCCATAATGTTGCTGCCAGGATCATTGAAACTATAGATGAACCGATCCAGTAAATAATTACCGGATTAAAGTCATAAACCAGCACACCGTCAATTGTAACAGAGTTGCTGTCGATCAGAAAACCACTGATTTGCTCCTGTATACCAGCACCGATATAGCTGAACACACCTATAAAACCCATTGCTGCCCCAGCAGCTTTACCAGGTGCAATGTCAATGGCAAATAAACCACCTAGAACTGCCAGTAATCCACTAAGCGTAAATCCATAGATGAAGAAAGCACATACTAATAATGCAACATTACCGGGGGGAC
>JADFRD010000054.1 GCA_022561485.1 Fidelibacterota bacterium
TGACAACGGAGAGCCGGGTCTTCGCCCCCACTACCATCGGAACTACTACGGCGCTTTCGTTTTCGATCCGGATGGCAACAATATAGAAGCAGTTTGTCACAAAGCAGTATAAGTTAGTAATTTTTACCGTTAAACAAAACTAATCTAACCATAAGAGGTAACAAAATGCCTAAAAGTATCAAAGGATCACAAACAGAAAAGAACCTGCTAACAGCGTTTGCCGGTGAATCACAGGCGCGAAACAGGTATACATATTTTGCCGGTGCAGCCAAAAAGGAAGGCTTGGAACAGATAGCTGATATTTTTGAAGAAACAGCAAACCAGGAAAAAGAACACGCTAAAAGGTTCTTCAAATTTCTTGAAGGGGATGATGTCCAAATAACAGAAACATTTCCTGCAGGGAAAATAGGAACAACACTGGAAAATCTGCGAGCAGCGGCAGGAGGAGAAAATTACGAATGGACAAAAATGTATCCGGGTTTTGCTAACGTAGCCAAGGAAGAGGGTTTTAATCAAGTTGCAGCAGCATTTAAGGCAATTTCAATTGCAGAAAAACAGCATGAAAAACGTTACAAAGAACTTGCGGATAATCTTGAGGCTGGAAAAGTCTTTAAACGAAACGGAAAGGTTGTTTGGCGCTGCAGAAATTGTGGTTATCTGCATGAGGCGAAAGAGGCGCCGAAAGTATGTCCGGCGTGTTTACATCCTCAAGCGTATTTTGAATTATTAGGAGAAAATTGGTAATTTATTTGCCTAATGGGAGCGAGTTTGATCACATTTAAAATTCGAAGAAATGGCTGGGTTGTTCCTCATAAAGAGAGTAGACATAGACATAGCGCACTCTAAAATCTATTCCACCAGACGTGAAAACTGTTAGAGTGAATTCTAAAGTTTTGTAATTTTAAGAAGGATACAATGAATAATCGTAAGTTATTTAGAAATAATCTTTCCACTTCGGTTATTTCGTTAGACACACAATTTGTTTTTTGTTATAAGAACAGGAGAATAATATGAAGTCATTACATTGGATGTTAATAATACTTTTTCTTTCCTTTAATTCTCTATTTTCAGTCGAAACTACACTAAAAGTAAAAACGACCCCGGCTTTTCCAAAAGGACTTCCTCCTCAAATAATAATATGGGACGGAAATGAGGTTGGAATAACCAATCCAGGAAAATCTGTTAGCATATCCGTTGATTTAACTAAAAGTAAAAAGAACTTGAGTGTAGGTGAAACTACGATTGTAATGTGGAAATCAGGGATGAGTATTAAGGGGGAAGTTATTAGCGGGAAAGCTAAAATAAAAAAAGGACCAACTATCGTGATAAAATCCAAACTGTCACCAGATGAGGTTCTTCTAAATGCAATTGAATATTTTCCAATTATCCAGGAAAACCTAAACAGCGATCTTCCAGCAAAGGAAAAGATAATGTATTCAAGTTTACTGGCAAATATTCTCAATTATGAATTCACAACAGAAAATATTGTTTCAACCATTACCGGAATTGATCAAGAACATGGTCAAGTATATCTTAGCTTTTCGTATTTCGGCCTAATCGAAAAATCGTGGAATGATACTTTAAAACTATCCAATGATCATTTTTCTGGGAAAAAACCCAAAAAAGGTAGTCATGCCAAAGTTTTCTCTGATCATTTCAATTCAATCCCAAAATATGGAACTCTAAAAATGTCTCGAGAAGGTGAATTGGAGTTAACTGCAATTAAAACAGAGAAATATAAATGGGGTACGTATAAGAAAAAGAAAAAAAAGAAGAAAAAATATATTTTACCAATAACATTTTATTCAAGATAACTTTGTTCATTGGTAATTAAGCATAATTATATTATTGTGTATCTAACACCCAATGAACCAGGAGTGGAATACTATTAGTGTGATTTTTGTGTTTGGTTCGATGGTATAATAAAAATGAATCGAAAACAAGAATAACTTTTAGCAATAATTTCACGAAGGTTATTTAGATGAAAAATAAATTACAAAGATTAAATCTGGCACAATTTTATATTCAGTTATTGACCGCTGTCATGTTTATGTATATTGCTATTACGATCCTACCTTTCAATATAATACGATTGATTATAGCGATATTATTGATAGTGGGTTGGTCATTAGGTTTTTGGAAACATAGAATAGTCAGACGCAGATTAAAACAAGAGGACAATAGTGAAATCGAGGAATGAGTTAGATGATCCTATCCTCATTAATTCATCAGCCGCAAAGAACGCAAAGTTTCACAAAGGAGATAAAAAATATTGATAATACAAACTGTATATCAAAAACAAAACACGCATTGTCTGCTATCCCCATTTATCAGCACTTCGTTTTCCTTCGTGTTCTTCCCTGCCCGCCACATATCTAATTTTTCAAATGGGGCAGGCGGGGTGGCGAATAATCCAGGCTATGTTTCTTTTGGGAAATCAGACAAAATGAGAGATCAGAATTACCTACCAATAAACTTTTCTATTAAATAAACGAATTATGGAGTTGTAATGAATCAACAAATACACGGACATGAAGTTATGGAAATGATGATAAAGTCAAGAAAGTCCTACACAGAGGAAACTTTAAGGAATGAAATCATTCAGCAATTTGGAGAAGATACCCGGTTTTATACCTGTTCAGCAGAAAATATGAAAGCCGAGGAAATTATTCAGTTTCTATCAAATAAGGGGAAATTCATTCTATCTGATGACGGTTTTAACACAGACCCGTCGAAAATTTGTGACCATTAAATAACGAATCCGGCTATTGGATAAAATGACTTCTCCGCATTAACACAAAAAATAATTCGTGCTATTTTGAAAATCAACTAACGTTAATTTATAAGTTGTATAGTATCACTTTAGTATCATAATGTATGCCAAGAAAAATACGTGAATTGATTAAAGACCTTGAAAAAGCAGGATTTGTAAATCGCAGCGGAAAAGGCAGTCACAGGAATTATATTCATCCTCAAGGAATTGTAATAACCATATCTGGGAAAACGGGATCAGATGTTAAACACTACCAGGAAAAACAGGTAAAACGTAAAATAAAAGAAATTCAAAAATGAGAGAACGAGATAAATATTTAAAACTTGTAGAATGGTCGGAAGAAGACCAGTGTTACGTTGGTTCTGTTCCGGGATGGATAGAGCAATGCTGTCATGGAGAGAATGAAGAAAAAGTGTATGAAGAACTTTGCCAAATTGTGGATGAGTGGATTGAAATATATCAACATGACAAAAGACCTTTACCCAAACCTACCAATAAAAATTATTCCGGGAAATTTATACTTCGTACAGGATCTGACCTTCATAAAGCACTCGCTGTAAGAGCCATCTCTGATGGAGATAGTTTGAATAAATATGTTGTAAAGAAATTAAAAAAAATGATTAAATCCGAATAATATAAAGATGATGTCTGATCTTCATTTCAAAAACCAAGCCGAACTCCACAAACATTTCTCCAAGCACTGTTTCAATAAAGCATGGGAATTAATCGATAAAACAGACCGAAGTGAAGAAGAAACGGAGGAAATGGTCCACTATGCCATGGCTTCTCTATTTCACTGGTCTAAACGGGAAGACTGCACTGAGCGGCATAAAAGTATCGGCTGCCGGCAGGTATCACGATGTTATGCCTTGGCTGGTGACCTTGACCAAGCTGAACGATATGGAAAATTATGCCTGGAATTCAGTGAAAATGAAGAGCCATTTTATTTAGGTTACGCCCATGAAACCCTGGCTCGAGTTCATGCGCTTAATGGCAATACAAAAGAAAAAGGGAAACATTTAAATATCGCCCGTAGTTTGTCCGAAACAATAAAAGATAAAGAAGAAAAAGAACTCCTGTTAGCAGATTTGAAAACGATAAAATAAATTTTTATGTAGGCAAATTTATTGCTAATCGAAAAGCCAAATATTGAACATCATACGGAGTTTGACAATCGTTCATTTTAATTTCTATTGACATGGAACCCCGCTGGGGTTCGTGTTTTGATTATATCTTTTTTTTATAAACATATAATCCCTAACCCGATACGGTCGTTCCTCCCGACAGGGCAGGCGGGATTCTTTTCAGTTGACGACTCCGCTAGGAGTCTCATATCTATAGCGCTTAAAATAAAAAAGAAACCAACGCCGTTAGGTGTTGAATATTTTGATTAAAATATTTCCAGCATCATGAAATGAAATCCCCCTCTACCCGTTGGGCATCTCCCCCGATACGGGGGAGACCTTTTAGGTCCTCCCCAATGTGGGGAGCCCGCCTGCCCCATTTTGGTTATTTTAAAAGGGGCGGGCAGGGATTTAGGTAGGGATAAAAGATTTGAAAATGGATTGTGGTTGAGAAATTATTAAAGCTTAGTTGTGCTGTTCTATCAAATAAGCAATATTATTTAATCAATTCTTCAACTCTGGTGAATGTCTGCATACGCACCGGAATGGCATCGCTGAAGGCGGAACCATAGCGTTTCTGCACAACTCGCTCATCCATAACGATAAAAAGACCTTCATCTTCAATGGTTCTGATGAGCCGGCCGAACCCTTGCCGAAAACGAACCACCGCTTCCGGGACACTGAACTCCATAAATGCATTCCTCCCCTGCTCATCCAGCATCCTGCTGTACGCTTGAGTAATGGGTTCGGTGGGTACACTGAAAGGCAGCTTGGAGATGATTAATATTTCCAATAGATCCCTGGGCAAGTCTACTCCTTCCCAAAAGGAAGTGGTTCCGAGTAAAATACCGTTTTTTGTACGGTGCATACCCCGGAGCATGGCATATCTCGATGATCCGGACACTTGGGCAAAAATGGGTAGTTTTCTTCCATCAGGTTTATTTTGTAATTCACGATAAACCTGATTCAAAGCCTGCCTGGATGTAAACAAGGCCATCATACGTTTATTATAAAATTTATGGCATTCATATAGCAAGTCAGCGACTAATGCCGGGTTTTGACCATATTTACCGCTGTACTGATAATATCGAACCTGTTCATCATAATAGAAGGGACTGTGAAATTCTCTTGTGTGAACCGTTTCACTGTCCATTAAACTTAAACCGGTACGCTGTAAAAAATAATCAAAGCTCTCTTCCACACGCAGCGTTGCCGATGTTAAAATGCACTGCTTAACGGATTGGAAAAATAATTTTGCTAAATCATCGGCGATATCAACCGGAGCACCATTGATTGAAACAAATAATTCCTTTTCTCCGGATCTCGTTTGACGATACTGTCCCTTTTGCCAATACACCCAACCATTTTGCTGATCATGCGTCAACATGGCTAATTCAGTTTGCAATGAAGCAATTGCATCCATACTATGTTCAAATAATTGGATCAAATCACCTAAATCATCCCGGTTTGATCCGACCTTTTCCAGCTGATTTAATACACCCTTAACAGCATTTTGCAATTCAGATAGCGCTAATTCCAATTCCTGAATCTGTTGAAAAACACCTCCATATCCTTCTGTCAGGTTTCTCAAAATAATATATTGAGGATAAGGTATATCCACCTTGATTCCCTTGGAGACTATTTCCGTTAATTCATTGAAAAATATCTGCGCATTTTCCCTCGATAAATCACAATTGCTCTCCAAAGATTTAAAATATGATTTCATTTCCGAACTGTCTTCAATTAATGGCGCCAGTTTTTGGGTCCATCGTTTTGCGCTGGAAGTGGTGGGGTCAATGATGTCTATAATGGCATTTATTTTGAACAAATTCACTTCTGTCATCAATTGATTATAAGCAATATCCACCAGATTATGTGCTTCATCAATGATCACCGATTCAAATTCCGGAAGCAGACCCGGATTACTGATGTTAGCCATCAATAATGCATGATTCACTATAATCACTTGGGACTCTTGCACCGCCTGTCGAATCGGACCAAAATAACATCCATTATTTGCCGCACATAATTGTGTGGTACAATACCCGGGTTCACTTTGTATCAATTCTGCAACTCGATATGGCCGGTGTCCCCAAAATCCTGCGCACTCAGACAAATCTCCTGTTTGAGTTACGTTCAACCATACAATAACCGGAAACAAGGATTCAACTTCACCTTTTCTCAATAATGATTGGGCGTCTGATATCAGCCAATTCAATCTGGTTAAACAAATGTAATTGCTCCTCCCCTTCAGGATTAATGCATGAAGGGGAACATTCAGCGCTTTAGCCAGCAAAGGCAAATCCTTGTTAAACAATTGATCCTGAAGATGTTTTGTATAGCATGATATCACCACAGGGTGCTCATTGTCTTTATGAAATGCTTTTTTCAATGCCGGGAATAAATAAGCCAAGGACTTCCCCAATCCAGTACCGGCTTCTATGGCACAATAGCTTGCGTCTTCATTAATCATCTCCGAAACAAACGCACTGTAATCTTGCTGTGATTTCCGCTCCTCATAATTTTCAAATACTTTACTCAATAGTCCGCCGGCAGAAAACACCTCCTCAACATTGATATCAGCCAGATGACTCTTCCCATCGGATACAAACACATTGTTGAATAGTGGCTTTTCTAATTTGCTGTCCACGAGGCCGGATTTAAGGTTTCCCTCTTTTTTCAACACATTGCTGATATTGATGTACAAATGTTTGTTGAAAATATCCTTCGTTTTGGATATTGCCAGTATTTTTGAAAAAACTTCCAATGGATAACTGGCTGCCTCGTATAATAAATGCTGAAAAATCATTCCGGTATTTTCCGTATCGGCTTCCGCACGATGGGCACCCACCGCGGACAGATTAAAAAATTCAGAAACCGAACCCAAATTGTGAGTGGGATGAAAAAATAAAAATGTTCTTGCTAACTGCAGAGTGTCATATAATGGACGTTCGACATATTCTTTATTATACCGTTCACAGAGTATTTTTACAAAGCTGATGTCGAATGAAATATTATGAGCTACGAGGGGAATATCTTCCAGGAAATCCAGTAAATTATCAATGATATTCGCTTCGACTGGAGCATCTGAGACCATGGCATTGGAAATATGGGTAATTTCGGTAATGAAAGAATCAATGGGCCGTTCGGGATTGACCAAGGTCACAAAACGATCTACAGCTACTCCCCCTTCGAATTTAATGGCAGCGATTTCGATAATTCGATCATTTTCCGGGCTTAAACCGGTTGTTTCAAAATCAAAGGCGATGTAAGTAGAAAGATCGAGTAAACGTAATAATTCAGATTGGTTCATTATACGCCTGCAAAAACACGGGCAACATCTATGAGTAAAGATGGTTTTTTTCTAACAGCAATTGAAAAAAGTTTGAACAGACTCCGTTCATTTTCGGGTATACCTGACATACCATCGGCAATACGGTTAAGATCATCATCTGTAAATCGATAAATCGCTTCTTTAATGCGGTAAAATCGTTCGTGGCTTTTCCCCCCAACTTTATGCCATGCTTTTTCATAGGGTTGCAAGTTTCGTTTTGTAGGACCACCATTATTCAGCGCTTTCACTGCTGTTTCAGCAGCCAACAATCCACTGCGCATACCCGGAATAATTCCACCTCCCGTCACCGGATTTACCATATGCGCTGCATCACCTATTAACATTAATCCATCTGAAACCATTTCCTTAACGGTTTTGGCAACCGGGATACCTCCGACGACTGTTGTTAGAACGGATGCCTGTGGATATTTCCATTCCAGAAATTCATCCAAATATTGGTGAGCCGCTTTGCCGTTTTTGGCATAGGAACCTAAAATACCCAGACCAATATTGGCTTTATTCTTTCCTTTTGGAAATACCCAGATATAACCGCCCGGCGCCCAATGTTTAGATAAATAAAATTCAAACATATGTTCATGAACATCTATCCCCGTAACCGTCTTCTGGATTCCGCTTTCCATATCTTTCAGTTTGCATGTTGTTTTCAAACCTGCCCATCGCCCGACTCTGCTTTCCACCCCATCTGCGCCTATGACTATTTTAGCTCTTTTTTCAAAGCGTTCTCCAATGTGAACTCCCTGGACACCCACCACTTTATCTTCTTCAATTAATAATCCATCCACATACGCTTTAGTCACAATCATCGCGCCGGCTTTTGTTGCATATTCTGCAAGATCATAATCAAAAATGCGGCGATCTAGAATGTACCCTTTTTCATTGAGGTCAAACTCAACCACAGTTTCATTCGGAGCAACCAATTTCATTCGAGTGATGGTCGATGCTATCCAGCGGGGATTCGGTTCATAAAAAATACGTAATCCAGCATCGCTCACCGCTTCTCCACAGCGCACCGGCATGCCAATATCTCGGTCTTTTTCTAGTAGTAATACAGATAAACCGCTTTCAGCCGCTACTCTGGCAAAAGTCGATCCGGCCGGGCCGCCACCGACAACGATACAATCATATTTTTTCTGTTCCTTCCACATGTTAAGCTGCTTCCGATGATGAGGATCGTTTCGGATCTGTTTGGCTTAACACTTCGATTGGACAAATAAATACGCATATATCGCAGTCAATACATATTTCGTGATCAATAATGATGTCGGCTTCTTTTACTTCAATACAATTAACCGGGCAAACACCTACACAACAACCGCAGAAATCACACTTATTTTCTGCAACTTCAATCATGATCTACAGAAAACGTGGGATAAACGATGTTATAACGAAAATAATTATAAGTTCTTAAACTGAAAAATAGGATTGCCAATGGTATCAGTAACCAGGGAACGCGAACAGAAACAAACATGGCATAAATGAAGATGGGATAAATTCTGATACGCTGGATATGGCGTTTATGTTCAGGGAATACAATAGCCACCACTAAAAATGGTACATATACCATAGAAGCAGCGCTGATTACCGGATCATCAAATATTACCCCTAGAGCTGAACTTGCCAAAGCAAGCAATAAACAGAATGCAATATAAACCTTTCCGGGCTGATATCCCTTTTCTGGTATTTCATCAACGTTTAGCCGATACATCAATAACACTGAACCGTAAGCAAGCACATATGGGAGAAAGGATTTCATGGCAGTAAAATAGTCTCCGTTTATCCAGCCCCAGCCGGTTAGAAATAGAACGAACGCAAATATGAAGTGACTGAATAAATGAGCCGGTCTCAAATCGATGTTACTAAATGAAAATAGCTCTTTCTTTAAAAGGAGAGCAATAATCAATGTGACAATCAATAACGTTGTTAAACCAATACCTGCTTGAGACATACTCCAATAGGAGTAGCGGTTTAAGATGCCTTGCTGGGCGCTGGTCCCTGATGACATCAACACCCAGACAGCGAACCAATGATACGGTTTCCATTGCACAAAACCATCCAGCTTTTCTGCCCGTTTGGATATGGTTTTATACACAGCGGATTTTACAGGGATTATGCGTGAGATTATCATTGGATCAGATTTATTCCAAAGAGAACGTCTAAAACTTCAATCAGAATTATAAATCCTACTACGGTGGTTGCTATCCAGAAAAGAACGGTAATTAATTGTTTTGACAAGAACGATTTATCCATGCCTTGTTTTAATTCATCCATAAACTGGTTTACACCCCATTTTTTCAAAATAAATATGGCTATAAACATACCGCCTATGGGCAGCATGTATTTTGATGAAAGATAATCCATAAAGTCAAAGAAAGACATACCTAAAAACGACGTAATGTTAATTCCGCCACCTAAGGACAGCGAGCAAAACACACCTACGATGGTAATGACGAAACCAAAAAGAAGCGTTGCTTTCAACCTTGACCACCCTTTTTGATCGACAAAATACGCTGTGACCACTTCGAGAATTGAAATTGCAGACGTAAGCGCAGCCATAAAAAGGAGAAAGAAAAACAATGTTCCCCATATTGAACCACCGGCTAATTGGGGAAAAACAGAGGGAAGAATAACGAATATTAATCCGGGACCTTCTGCTGGATCTGCCCCTAGGGCAAACACCGTCGAAAAAATAGCTACACCGGCTAACATGGCGATGAACGTATCAAGAAAAATCACCCATAGCGCTGAATTCAGAAGATTTTGCTTTCGATTAAGATAGCTGCCATAGGTGATCATCGTTCCCATGCCCAGACTTAATGTGAAAAATGAATGACCCAAAGCCAGAAGAACACCGGAAGCAGTGAGATCCTCAAATTTTGGTTTAAACATAAATGCCAGTCCTTCCATTCCATTTGGCAGCGTTAAACCGCGGATAGCTAAAACAACAAGTAAAATAACGATTAGGGGCATCATGATTTTAGACCACTTTTCAATCCCCCCTCTAACGCCATGAATAATAACCCATACGCATATTGCCATAAAAATGACCTGCCAAAAAATAGGTCCCCACGTTCCCGCAATAAAAGCATTGAATACATTTCCTGCAGCCTCAGGGTTATTCGATAAATTAGCAAATCCACCGGTGATGGAAATATATGTGTATTTCAAAATCCACCCGCCCACGACACCATAAAAAGAGAGAATAACAAACGCAGAACCTACCCCCAAAAAACCTAACCATTTCCAGCCTGTTTTCGGAGCAAGTTTTTCAAATGCACCCACGGGACTTAATTGTGTTCTGCGTCCTATCACAAACTCACCGATGACGATTGATAACCCGACGATTAAAATACATACAAGATAAACCAATGTAAATGCAGCTCCACCGTTTTGACCTGCCATATGGGGGAATTTCCATATATTACCAATCCCAACTGCCGAACCTGATGCAGCCAAAATAAATCCTATTTTTGATCCCCACTGTTCCCGTTGATTACTCATTCTACCTCATTGTCTGTTTCTGTTTGTTCTATATTTTCATTCATGATTTCATTAAATGGACTTAAATGTGCATCCACAACAGCGTCCAATAAGCCATAAACATACACAATCACTGCCCACCAGGCATACTTATTTCTCTTTTCGAGATATCTATGCTTTGATAGTGCATAATTGCCTGATTCATAATTTTTATAAATATCACCATTCAATGACCATTGATAAATGGCTGCAATTTCCAGAGACAGGATTATGACACCTTTGATAATTTTGCCATTATAAGCTTGTCCCGCGCCAGGAAACATGGCTCCGTACATGGCAGCTTTCTTTGGGGATTTGACTGATAAAGAGTCGGTCGTCTGGGTAAATCCAAATCCTGTAAGCAGAACAATGACAATTAATTTTTTCATTCATTAACTATAGCAACACATTCGATTTCGATGTCCGTCCCAGCAGGCAATGCGGATACTTCCACTAAGGACCTTGCGGGGGCAAGTCCTTCATCCAACCTGCCGTTAAATACTTCATTTACGTCGGCGTAGTTTTCAAGATTGGTGAGAAAAACTGTGAATTTGACCACGTGCGGCAAATCAGATCCGGCTGCCATTAAAATATTCTCTAGATTATCAAAAACCTGGTTAACTCGATCTTTAAAACTACTTTCGATTAATTTTCCTGTCGATGGGTCAATGGCAATCTGCCCGGCGGTAAATATCAAACCATTTACCACGACGGCCTGATTATATGAACCAATGGGCAAAGGTGCTTTATCTGTTTTAATAATTTTCTTTTCCATAAATCCTCAATCCATAAAACACATGGTAGCCAGGCCGATAGTTGGATCCAGTTCACGTTTGCCATCCGTTTCAATTTTTCTCAAAATAAATTCTCCCACTGCAGCCACATCCGCTTCAAATAAATGGCCACCCTTTACCGTTAAATCATGATCGCTGATGTTTATATGGGCATGAATAAATGGTTCACCATCTTTCAATAAAACGTTGGCTTGATAAGATGTTAACTCCCAAACTTCATTAAAATGATGAATAATATATTCCTTCTTCTCAACGTCAAATGCACCTATTTCAATATTCTTAATGGCGCCAATTCCGGATATTTGGCCATTTTGAATATCATTATCTTTGCAGAATTGCGTTAATATATCCATGATTTTCTCATTTTGCTGTACATAAATAAAATATGTATTCCCGTCTTGTTTATACTGCATGTCAACCTTTCATTGCTTTTTCAATAATCGTAATAGCATTTTCTAACGCCTGATCCAATTTCAACGGATCTTTCCCACCAGCCGTGGCTAAATGGGGTTTTCCGCCGCCGCCGCCGCCCATAACAGCGCCGATTTCTTTGGCCAATGCCGGCGCTGAAATTCCCTTTTCAATTAAATCTTTTGTGACGACAATCACCACGAATGGCTTTTCACCGGCAGCAGATCCAAGTACTCCAATACCGGAATCCATGGCGCTTAATAATTGATCACCAAATTGCTTCAGCGTGTCTATATCCGTCACATCCGCTTTATGGATAACAATCTTATGTCCATCCTTATCCTTTGCGGCTGCTATCTCTTTTTTCGCGTTAAATAAAGCTGACGAAACTTTTTTTTGTTTTAATGCTTTTTCCAGTTTTTTCTTTTGGTCAAGCAGTTGATCTACCCGAGAAGCTAAATCATTCATTGAACTGGTTAATTTCAATTGCAGTTCTTCCACTACTGCAGATTGATTTTGAACATATTCAACTGCATTTGGACCTGTGACAGCCACGATGCGCCGCACACCGGATGCCAGGGATGATTCTTCAATAATTTTAAAAAAGCCAATATCACCCGTACGTCCCACGTGAGTCCCACCGCATAATTCTTTCGAGAAATTTCCGATTGATAGCACACGGACAGTCTCGCCATACTTTTCTCCAAAGATCGCTACGGCACCTTCCTGTTTCGCATCTTCATAATCCTTTATTCCGGTTTCCACTTTCGTGTTCTTTAAAATTTCATTATTGACCATCGTTTCGATTTCGCGTATTTCATCCGGCTTAATTTTACCATGGTGTGTTAAGTCAAACCGTAAATAATCCGAATGAACAAGGGATCCGGCCTGATTCACATGCTCACCCAGAACCACTTTCAGCGCTTTGTGCATTAAATGCGTGGCAGTGTGATTCTTGCGTATTTTATCCCTCCGCGGCTCATCCACAGAACAGGTAATGGTATTATCGACTTTCGTTTCATCAAAATCACCTGTACAATAATGAATAAATACATCATTTTCTTTCCGGACATCTAAAACGGTTAAATCTATTCCATTGCCGACAATCGTTCCCAAATCATTCACTTGTCCGCCCGACTCTGCATAAAATGGTGTTTCATCCAAAACAATTAATGTACTATCGTCATGGATTGCATATCGTTTGATGCTCGCATCCCCCTGCAAAGATTCATAACCGAGAAATGTCGAATCAGCGCCTTCACTAACTGTTATCCATTTAATATTTTTCATATCACGTTTGAATTTACCAGAATTCTTGGCTCTTTGTCGTTGAGTTTCCATGGCGTAGTTGAAACCGTCCTCATCAACCGTCAGTCCATTCTCACGAGCCATTAATTGAGTCAGGTCTAAAGGAAAACCATAGGTATCATACAGTTTAAATGCTTCGTCTCCCGGGATTAAATCACCCGAAAGATCCTTGAGCATTTTTTCAAAATGAATGATACCGCGATCCAGTGTTTCACCAAAAGATGATTCTTCCGACTGAATAACTTTTTCAATATGCACTTTCTTATCATTCAATTCAGGATAAGATTCGCCCATGACTTCACAAACAGTCTCAACTAACTTATAAATAAATGGTTCATGCTGGTCCAGCATACGGCCAAAGCGGGCAGCACGGCGTAAAATCCGTCTCAATACATAACCTCTGCCCTCGTTTGATGGTAAAGCTCCGTCGGAAATAGAAAAAGATAACATGCGAATATGATCAGCAATGACTTGAAACGGAATTGGGGTTTCTTGATAATTCTTACCGGTCAATTCTTCTGTTTTTGAAATAATATCAGAAAATAGGTCTGTTTCATAATTGCTGGTCTTCCCCTGGATGATAGATACAATTCTTTCAAGACCCGCACCGGTATCTACATGTTTTTGGGGAAGGTCTTCCAAACGTCCATCATCCAAGCGATTATTTTGAATAAATACCAGGTTCCATAATTCCCAATATTCATCAGAATGATTTATCCCCTTAGGGGATTGGTCTTCAATATCTTCCCCTATATAATAATGAATTTCAGAACAGGGTCCGCAAGGACCTGTTTCACCCATCTCCCAGAAATTATCTTTTTTGCCAAACTTTAATACACGATTCGGATCAATATCGGTGACTGTTGTCCATAACTCAAATGCTTCCTCGTCGTCTTCATATACCGTAGCCCATAACCGACTTTTATCCAGTTTCCATACTACAGTCAATAATTCCCACGCCCACTGAATCGCTTCCGTTTTATAATAATCACCAAAAGACCAGTTGCCCAGCATTTCAAAAAACGTATGATGATATGTATCTAATCCAACTTCTTCTAAATCGTTATGCTTTCCACTGACGCGAATGCATTTTTGACTATTGACCACGCGCTTGTGTTTGGCAATCTGTTCACCGAGGAAAATTGGTTTGAATTGGTTCATTCCTGCATTGGTAAAAAGCAATGTTGGATCATCATAAGGAACCACAGACGCACTGCGCACAAACCGGTGGTTCTTTTGTAAAAAGAATTCAATAAATGAATTCCGTATTTCTTTTGCTGTCATCATAAGGTAAATGAAGTCTCTATGGTGATTAAATTAATTGTTTCATCCGGGCTGTCAACATCGCCATCGCCATCCAAATCGCGGAATGACCTTTGAAAAGTATAATTCAACATCAATCCGGATCCGATTTCAATCCCGGCGTGATAACCCATAATCGTACTTTCCGTGCGGTCGAATTTAAATGGATTGGATACATTTCTCTGTTGATAAAATAATTGGGCATTAATGATTCGGCCAATTTGTTTAATCAAATTTAACGATGCCATGAGACTCTGGTTTTCGCTTAATATATAATCAACTTTTTCCACATCCCAATTTCGTCCAATTAAATTCTGATAGGACGATTCTACCTTAATAAATGAACCGATCCTCAAGCCAAGTCTGGCATAAAACCCCTTCTGATCGCCATAGTGTCCTAATTTGGCTTCTTTTGTTACCACATTTATATTGTCCTGAGTTGTTACAAATGTGGCTCGCTCAAGATCATAGGTCCTGTTCCAATAGCTAAATTCAAATTGTCCTTTAGGTATCATTCGATATTCCAAATTGAATGTTGCCGGGCCGAAGAGGGCGGAAAATCCCAAGGGAACTATCCCAATGCCTAAATTTAATTTTTTACCCGTTCCAGGATGGGGCGTTGATCCAATCATTTTCGCCGCCTGGGCATAAATTAAAATGGCCATGTTATCCTGAGCATAAATCGGGTATCCAAAATCAATAGCAAGAGCACCCATACGATTAGGAGACGTATTAACATTCAAAGGTTCCGGCAATAAATCAACAGTTTGATCGGGGAGAGAATCATAATACGTCTCATTACTGAAATCCTGGCCCACAGACTCCCCTAATTCATCCCAAAATGCGTGGATAACTTCCAAATCATACACATCGGGGAGTCCATCTCCATCCCTGTCAAATTCATCACGATGATTATCCGCCAATCCATCCCCATCTGAGTCCATCCAATAATGACTATTATTGGGAAAATGATCAATCCGGTTCGGAATTCCATCCCCATCTGAATCTTTTAGACCCAAATATTGATTGCGATCTACGACCATAGTGAGAGCAAACGGCACCGGAAGTAATTTTGGTACAATGAATCTGGCTCCGGCAACACCTATATTCTGTTTAAAATCATTCACAAATCCTTGCACGGAACCAAACTTATTTTTGGAACGAATGTCCAAACCAATATTTCTAACTTCCGGATATTGTACTGTATTCGAATAACCGTCCACCAAAATTCCATACCCCAGGTCCACCCGGTCTAATGCTCCGATTTTAAAATACAAAGGATCAGACATTCGTCCATAGCTCAAATAATAAATCTTATCAATCACCGTATTTTTAGCCTTTTTTAATGACGAAAAATCCCAATGTTCACCATATACATTTCCATTATGATCAAAATAGAATGCAAGATCCCAGGCAATATTGAATTTCCAAAACGGAGTTACAGGACGTATTGAGACCTGGTTCCATACTTTACCATCTATGGTGACAGTTCCAAAAGCAGCGGTTGTACTTCCCTGACCGGCAATAAATGATGAAATGAATATAATTGTTGCTATCTTGACTTTCATTGAAGCGAATTTATTAACGTGGAAATTACTCTTTCCCTTCTTCCCTATTCAACTTCAAAATCTTTAACTTTTACACGTTTTATTTAGTAAAATAAAAATCGATTTAACTAATTGATCACCAAAATAATTTTGACAAATGATTGCATGCTCTGCTAAAACATTACATGAATGGCTGAATAATGGCGAGGAAATTGATGAAATTTTAATACAAAATAAGAAAGGGCAGAAACCTCTACCCTTTTTTACGATTCTTTTTATACTTACTTTAGCAATATCAGTTTCTTTGAATGCATTTGTCCTTGAACCTCAAGCCTATAAATATAGACGCCGGAACTAACTGAATTACCGTGATTATCTTTTGCATCCCAGACGACTGATTGAGTGCCGGCACTCGTAAATTCGTTAACCAGTGAACGGACTTCCCTACCCATTAAATCGTATATCTTTAAGTCTACTATTCCTGCATTCGGAAAACTGTATTGAATGGTTGTAACTGGGT
>JADFRD010000055.1 GCA_022561485.1 Fidelibacterota bacterium
AATTTGGCGTTGATTGCGCAATGACGGAATCCCTCACGTCTGAATTACGCATGCGGACAGAAAAGCTGCTTATTATGAAATTGAGTCCGAATGTGACAGATATTGCAGCCATTGCAAAATCGGCTCAAAATGGAGGCGCGGATGCTGTTTCCGCCATAAATACTGTTGTTGGAATGAGTATCAATCATCAAACGGCCAAAAGTAATATTTATACAACTTTTGGCGGTCTTTCCGGACCGGCCATTAAACCCATCGGTCTTGCATGTGTACATAAAATATTTAATTCAGTCACGATTCCAATTATCGGCATTGGCGGTATCGTAAATAGCAGCGATGTAGTGGAATATATTCTTGCCGGCGCAAAAGCTGTGCAGGTCGGGACGGCTAATTTTCGCGATCCTGGAATCTGCGTAAAGATATTAAATGATCTTGATTCATACATTAATAAACATAACGTAACTTTAAATAATTTGGTGGGGCGCGTTAAGCATCATGATTAAATATATGTTAATCTTATCTATCTTGTTAATGTCTTGCACGAATGCTCCAAGGTACCGTATCGGATCAGAGCCGGGAAAAAAGCGAACGGTCCCTTTAATAACAAAGGGTAAACACTCAAAAGTAGTGTACGGTGTCAGTTCATTTTATGCTGAAGATTTTCATGGCAAACTCACAGCGAATGGCGAAGTATATGATATGTACGGGCTTACTGCAGCCCATAAAACTCTTCCTTTGAATACAATCATTCGTGTAACTAATATGGAAAATGACAAAAGTATCATTCTACGCATCAATGATCGGGGTCCTTATGTGGCTGGAAGAATTTTAGACTGTTCATATGGCGCCGCAGTAAAATTGGGCTTTATTGCTCAAGGAACAACAAAGGTAAAAATTGAGATTATTGAGTTTGGAGATAATAAATACATGAAGCATAAAGATGGATGATGGAATATGGTTCATGGTGAATGGTAACTGGTCATAAAAAAATGAATGAAATAAATAAATGTCAAAATATTATTTAATAGTGAATCCTTATGGCGGCGATAAAAAAGGGATGGCCATATTGGAGAAAGTTAAACCTGTGTTTGAAAGTGCCGGCGCCGAACTTACCATTTTAAAAACCCAATACGCAGGACATGCCAGAAATATGGCTCGAACTGAAAAATTTGAAGGATACGATGGTTTTTGTGCCATTGGCGGAGACGGAACAATGCATGAGGTCATCAACGGTATGATGAATAGAGAAGATGGTCAACAATTACCCATTGGTGTTATTCCCGGTGGAACCGGTAATTCTTTTATGCGTGACCTGGATTGCCTGGATCCGGTAAATGCCGCCAAACGGATTATTACGAATCGCAGACGACCCATTGATATTTCCAAAGTTAATGCCAATGGTGAAACGCTTTATGCGTTCAATATCGTTGGTTGGGGGATGCCGACTGAAATCATTATCCTTGCTGAAAAATTACGATGGCTTGGAAGTCAAAGATATAATGTGGCATCATTAATCGAAATCATTGCGTTTCGTGAACGGCTTGCCACATTAGTGATTGAAGGGAATAGAACGGTGGGTGACTTTGGATTTATTTTAGGATGCAATACAATCCATACAGGGGCAGGAATGAAAATGGCGCCATTGGCACAATTAGATGATGGCTATATTGATTTGATTGTTGTGCATAAAGCCAGCCGCTGGAAACTGTTGAAAATGTTCCCGAAAGTCTTTTCCGGCAAACACATTGCCGACCCCATAGTCGAATACCATCAGGTGAAAACATTTTCTATCATACCAAAAGAAGAGCATCTTCTGAATATTGATGGCGAATTGCTGGGAAACACACCCATTGATGTGGAAGTGATGCCATCAGCAATTGACGTTCTTGTCTGATTTTTGATGAAAAAGCTGATTTGAATTCGTATTAAATCAACCTCCGAAACAAAATTTCATAAACTAAATGTCTGAAAAATCAAAAAAAGGTAGAACATTCGTTAACGCTTTAGGCATCCCCGGATTGCTATTTATCATCTGGCTTGGCGGATTATATTTTACCATTTTTATGTCAGTTGTCATAGTTCTGGCGTTAAAAGAATTTTATGGGATAACCAAAGATAAAGGAATTGATGTATCATTTCCTCTAGGATTGGTTGGCGCTGCCTTTTTCATCTGGTTTTATCATACGGAACCTTATTTAAATATGCTTATTTTCCTTCAGATCGCCTTTATGTTTGTTATTGGCGGACTTGTGAAGGCATTATTCAGCAAACAAGAAAACCCGTTGTCCAATCTGGCGATTACTATGTTTGGCATATTCTATATACCTATGCTTCTTGGGTCGCTTATTGCCATTCGACAAATGGATGTGATGTATTCAACTCATTATACGTTTGCAATATTTATATCTGTCTGGCTTTGCGATTCCGCTGCATTTGGATTCGGAACAAAATGGGGAAAAAAAAAAATTCTGCCGAGGATAAGTCCTAAAAAATCGGTCGTGGGATGCATTGCAGGTTTGGCAAGTACTTTTATATTCTTTCTCATCCTCAAGCAATTTAGTCTGCCTTCGCTGGACTTTAACTTTCAGGATGTCATCGTTTTTACCATCATCACAGGAGTATTTGGTCAAATGGGAGATTTTATAGAATCCATGTTTAAGCGGGAAGCAGGTGTTAAGGATTCCGGCACATTTCTTTTAGGCCACGGAGGTGTATTGGATCGCTTTGATTCCTTGATTTTCGCTGCTCCTTTGTCCTATTTTTATATGCTGTTTTAATCCTCATTTAACCCATTTATATAATATCCCCATGAAATTAAGATCAATACTTGCAACGGATTGCGGAAGTACGACAACGAAGGCGATTCTGATAGAACATATTGACGGCGAATATCGACTGGCTGTACGCGGTGAAGCGCCGACAACAGTTGAAGCGCCTTTTGAAGATGTAACCAAAGGGGTATTGAACGCCGTCATGGAAGTAGAAGAATTAGCCGGCCGGAAATTATTGGACGGCGATAAAATCATTACTCCGCGCAATGGGGATGAAGGTGTAGATGTATATTTTTCCACCAGTTCAGCCGGAGGCGGATTGCAAATGATGGTTGCCGGAGTGGTCAAAGGAATGACTGGTGAATCGGCAGAACGGGCTGCCCTGGGAGCCGGGTCGATTGTAATGGATGTCTTGGCGTCAAACGATGGCCGTAAACCCCATGAAAAAATCTCCCGCATTCGACAATTACGTCCGGATATGATTTTGCTCTCTGGTGGCATCGATGGCGGTACCACCAAGCATGTGGTTGAATTAGCTGAAATTTTAGCAGCAGCCAATCCAAAACCCCGTTTAGGACAAAATTTTAAATTACCTGTGATTTATGCCGGTAATAAAATGGCGATTGATAAAATTAAAGATACACTTGGCGAAATCACTGATCTTGATATAACCGAAAATATACGACCTGTTTTAGAGCGGGAAAATCTCAAACCATCCAGGGATAAAATTCACGATCTTTTTATGGAACACGTCATGCAGCAAGCGCCCGGTTATAAGAAACTCATGTCTTGGACCGATGCGCCTATTATGCCCACACCGGGTGCGGTTGGCGCACTAATTGAAATGGTGGCGGAGAAAGAAAACATTTCAGTTGTAGGTGTGGATATTGGTGGAGCGACTACAGACATTTTTTCCGTGTTCCAAAAACAATTTAATCGGACTGTAAGTGCAAACTTGGGAATGAGTTATTCCATTTGCAATGTGCTTGCAGAAGCTGGATTAAAAAATGTTTTACGCTGGGTCCCCTTCGATATTGATGAAAAAGAATTAACCAACCGAATTGGCAATAAAATGATTCGCCCAACCACAGTTCCCCAAAGTCTGGAAGAATTGGTGATTGAACAAGCCATTGCCCGGGAAGCATTACGATTATCTTTTATACAGCATAAGTCATTTGCCGTGAATTTAAAAGGCGTTCAGAAAGAAAGAACCATTTCCGATGCTTTTGAACAAACAGAATCCGGTGAATCACTTGTCGATATGATGGAATTGGATTTAATGGTTGGGTCCGGCGGTGTACTTTCCCACGCCCCGCGTAGGGCACAATCAGCGCGTATGCTTATCGATAGTTTCCTTCCGGAAGGAATTACGCAGTTAGCTGTGGATTCCATTTTTATGATGCCCCAACTCGGCGTCATGGCCAATATCCAAAAGGAAGATTTAGCGGAAGAAGCACGCAAAGCAGCTATAGAAGTATTTGAAAAAGATTGTTTAATTCGTTTGGGTACTTGTATCGCACCGGTGGGAGCTGCAAAGTCAGGAGCAACAGTTTTAACAGCAGAGCTAACGTTACCTGGGGGCAGCACGGAAACACACGAAATCCAATTGGGTGAAATTGTCAGAATTGAAGTACCCTATGAACCGGTAAAAGCCAAACTGACCCCCGGTAAAGGGATGGATATCGGCGCCGGGAAAAATGAAACAATCGAAACAACGATTTATGGCGGTGTGGTGGGAATTATTCTGGACGGCCGGGGAAGACCTATGCCGATTTCTACTGATCCGAAACAAAGAATTTCTGATCTAACAAAATGGTCTGCTGCCGTGCAGGAGTATCCTGAAATGGATAAGGAGTAAAGATTAGGATTAAGAATATGGAAAAGAAAATTTATTTTAATCATGAGAAATTGGAAGTTTATCAATTTTCTCTGCAGTTCATTGAATGGTTGAATCCACTTTGGAAACAAATTTATAAGAATAGAAATATTTCCGACCAACTGGACAGAGCATCAATTTCTGTACCTTTAAATATTGCCGAAGGAAATGGTAAAACATATCCAAAGGAGCGAAAACGGTTCTTTGAGATTGCAAGATCATCCGCTTTAGAATGTGCTTCTTGTTTAGATGTCATTTACGTAAAAAATATTTTTAATAAAGAAAATGTTATAGAGGGAAAAGAAATATTATTGTCTATTGTTAAAATGATAACAAAACTTTCACAATCGGCAATGAATCAAGTGCGTGAAGAAGAAACAGTTTACGTGGTTAATGAATCGTAATGGGTTTACGCGTTCAAATTCTTAATCCTAATCCTAACTCTTAATCCAAACTCCTAATCCAACTTATGGCACACGCATACACTCCCGGACTTAAAGTATTACACGAAACAAAAATCGATAAAGAACGCCGCCTGCCATTAAAAGGCACCGTCACTGTTGAAAAGGGGCAAACAGTCACACCTGATGACATTGTAGCCAAAACAGATTTGCCAGGCAATGTCCAAATGGTCAATGTGGCAAATCAATTAAACATTGATGCGGACGATGTCAAAGATGCCATGTTGGCAAAGGTAGGCACTCTCGTTAGTAAAGGTGAAATGATTGCGGAAACGAAAGGTCTGTTTGGACTATTCAAATCCAATGTAACGGCCCCGGTGGATGGTACAATAGAAGTGATTTCCGATACCACAGGGCAAGTGGTTATCCGTGAAGCTCCTATTCCCGTTGAAATCGATGCATACATGACGGGTTTTATAAAAGACGTGATTCCTGAAGAAGGTGTGATCATCGAATCTGAAGGTGTCTTTATTCAGGGCATTTTTGGAATCGGCGGAGAAAGCAGGGGAGACTTAGCAGTTATCGTGGACAGCAGGGAAGATGAAATCACTGAAGACATGATTACTACAGATTTAGCAGGAAAAATCATTGTTGGTGGTTCGTTTATCAGTTTGAGCGCATATAAAAAAGCCATTCAAATAAAAGTTGCCGGTGTGGTTGTGGGCGGATTTAATTATTATGATTTAGAAGATATTCTGGGATACACCTTGGGCGTTGCCATTACCGGATCCGAGGATTTGGTCACATCGCTAATTCTTACAGAAGGATATGGCAAAATTCGAATGGGTTCACGAACCTTTGATCTATTAAAAGAACATCAAGGAAAATTTGCATCTGTGAATGGCGCAACACAAATTCGCGCCGGTGTGATTCGTCCGGAAATCGTTATTCCATTGTCCAAAGATGAACTTAAAGGAGATCATAAAGATGTTCATGCATCGGAAGGCATTCAAGCCGGCAGTCTTGTGCGTGTGATTCGGGCGCCATATTTTGGCCGAATGGGTAAAGTAGTGGACCTGCCGTCAGAATTAAGAAAAATGGAATCTGAAACAATGGTTCGAGTAGCAATAATTGAAATTGATGGAGAAAATGTTGAAATTCCCCGGGCGAATTTGGAAATGGTGGAAACGGACTGATGTGGATTAGGAATACGGATAAAGATTAGGAATATGGATTAGGATTAGGAATATGGAAAAGAATAGAAAATTAAATGTTTTAGATTTAGTCAAGGACCCACTCCATATTTGTCATCGCGAGGATTTCCATTTATCGGAAAACGACGCGATCTCCTTAAGTAAGCGGTTGGAAGGAGATTGCTGCGCTCCATTATATTTCGCTCGCAATGACAATAATTATTTTACGGAGCAGAATGATTGAATATGAGTACTCCATCGTTAAATTCCAACTTTATTCCTAATCCTAATCTATCATCCTTATCAAATTCCGATCAGGAATTTATTACGCGTTTAGCAAGTCGTATTCAACAATCCGGATTTGTAACACCGGCCGTATTATTTTTAGAAATGACAAAACCGTTGGCGTTGTTAGGAAGTCATGCTATGGTATTTTTTGGTCCAATTGTAAATGCATTTATTAATGCGGATGGTTATTACCGCGCCGCAGAACTTTTTGAAGAACCGGACACTGTAGAATTTCTATTATGTGAAATTGAACGTCTGGACAAAGAAGACTCCAAAATGGAAGGAGAACCAAGTGAAAGATAAACAATTTTGGCTTGTGACAGGAGGATTAGCCCTTGCATTCCTGATTTTCTGGATTGCGGGACATCCTTATTTCAACGCAGATCGTGTTGTCATGTTCATAGCTATCGTTGCCATCGGAGCAACATTGCTGTATAATATTCGCATGGCAAAAAGGGGAGAAAAATTTTATTTAAGACCCATCCCCGGTTTGAAAGCAATAGAAGAGGCCGTCGGCCGGTCTACAGAAATGGGCAAACCTGTTTTATACGTCCCGGGAATTATGGACATGGATCAAGTGGAAACAGTAGCAGGCGTTATTATTCTCGGTCATGTTGCAAAAATGACAGCCCGATACGAAACGAGTTTAAATGTACCCGTTTCACGATCTATCGTTATGAAGGCGGCCCGCGAAACTTGCCATGAATCGTATATGCTGGAAGGCCGACCGGACTTGTTTCATGATGACATGGTTCACTATTTAACCGATGATCAATTTGCCTATGCCGCCGGTGTAAACGGAATTATGGTTCGCGAAAAACCGGCTGCTTGTTTGTATATGGGAAAGTTTTATGCGGAGTCATTGATTCTGGCAGAAACGGGTAACTCCATCGGCGCAATTCAAATTGCCGGAACAGCATCGCAGGCGCAGATTCCATTCTTTGTAACGGCGTGTGATTATACACTCATCGGAGAAGAATTCTTCGCCGCCAGCGCTTATCTGTCGCAAAAACCCGAACTGATTGGCGGCGTGAGAGGACAGGATATGGTTAAATTAGGTGTTATTTCTGTGATTCTTCTGGCTACTGTTTTGAGGGTCCTTTATGAAACATGGGGAATCGGTTTTGATGTTATTAAACTTTTAACGGTTCAGTAGGAGAACGCCATGATTTGGAAAAGACAAATTCCCATACTTATTGTTGCTTTTGTGGGAGCTATTACTCTGTTTGGCTGGTTTATAGATCAGCCGGATATTAAATCATTTGTAGACGATGATGCAACTCAGTTCTATGACATTATAGCCAGTTTTGCCATTATTTTAGGTGCATTGAACCTGATGAAACTGCAAATACAGAAAGTGGCTCGAAAGAAAACAGGGTGGCCTTATAGTCTGATTGCTATCGGAGGTTTTATTTTTGCTATCATAGCAGGGTTTTTCATCAAAGGCGTCGATGATTCCGTCGCCCAATGGGGAGCCCACGTTACCACAGAAGGAACACTCTTCAAATGGATGTTTGACTACATATTTACCCCGTTGTCAGCCACCATGTTTTCACTTTTGGCATTTTATGTTGCTTCCGCTTCTTATCGCGCGTTTCGTATCCGGAATTTTGAGGCGACTTTATTATTGGTAGCGGGAATCATCATTATGGTGGGCAGAGTCCCAATCGGGAGTATGATTTCTTCATGGTTTATCATGTATATTATCGTTTTGGCGTTGGGTATCGGTGTTAATTCCTGGAAAAAAGATAAAATACTCACTTTCGGTGTAGTTGGAGCAGGGCTAGCCATAGTAACGATTGCAGGAATGATGACCGGCTGGCCTCTGGATAAACCGGGAATCTTCTATCTGCCGATCATTCAGGAATGGATTTATTTTTATCCAAACGTCGCTGGAGCTCGAGCGATTATGATTGGAATCGGATTGGGAGTTTTTGCCACGTCCATTCGCTATATCCTTGGAATTGAAAAATCTTATCTTGGAGAATGATCATATGAAAGGATTAACAGAATTAATTTTAAAAATTGGGAAAGTAGACAGACGGTGGATATTTGTGGTACTTGCTATTGTTGTGTTTATTCCAATATTAGTTCCAATCGGTATGCCTATCCGGGCTACGGTTACCACAAAAGTTGTGTATGATGCTATTGAAAACCTGCCTCCGAATTCGAATGTGCTGGTTTCCATAGAATACAGTCCCAGCACCAAGCCGGAAAACCACCCCATGACCATCAGCATATTAAGGCACTTATTCAAAAATAATCATAAAGTGTTTGTAACCTGTTTATGGCCAGATGGTCAGTTCATGGCTCAAGATGCCTTAAAGCAAGTGGCTGAAGAAGAATTTGGTAAGGTGTATGGCGAGGATTATGTTTTTCTGGGCTTCAGGCCTGGGGGTGAAGCCGTAGTCAAGGGAATAGTTAGCAATATCCGCATTGTATACACAGTAGACGTTTACCAGACAAAGATTGATGAAATTCCATTAATGGATGGTATAAACAATTTCAAAGACTTCGCCTTTTTATTCACATGCTCTGCCGGCTATCCGGGAACAGTCGAGTGGGTGCAGTATGCAGCGGACCCCACCGGTGTGCCCATGAGTTCCGGTGTCACATCCATTCAGGTTAATGAAGTGATGCCTTATGTGCAATCCGGACAAATGAAGGGATTATTAGCCGGGATGCCCGGAGCGGCAGAATATGAGGCCTTACTGGGTCAAAAGGGATCTGCCACCAGCGGAATGGACGCTCAGTCCATTGCCCACTTGGTTATTGTATTATTCATCATTTTAGGGAATGCAGCCTTTTTTATAGAACGCAAGCGTTCCAGAAAATATTAAGGAGACAGAATTATGAGCAGCACAGCTATACTGGGTGCATGGATTGCAGTCTTTCTCACCTTTGGGATTTTTTCCTATTTGTATAAGGATAATCCCTTTTACAAAATGGCAGAACATCTTTTTGTGGGAGTATCAGCAGGATATTGGGCATCCATTTTCTTCTGGACACAGATTCAGCCGGGCTTGTTTGGCCGCCTTTGGCCAGCTTCAGAATTCAGCGCTGATTCATTCTGGTATAAGATTTATAATGGATTCAGCTTTTTCTTACCAACCGTTTTTCCGGAAGGTGGAATTGATAAAGGTCATGATATGCATTTGATCTACCTAATTCCCTTTGCTTTAGGTATGATGATGCTGTTAAGTCTTATACCTAAAATTAGCTGGTTTGCCAGGTGGGGAATTGCCTACACAGTGGGAATGGCAGCCGGTTTACGCGCTTATGGTTTTCTAAATTCCAATGTTATCGGTCAAATTAAAGGAACAGCCGCGAATTTTGCCGACCCGAATCTGCCGTTTTGGAGTTTGACTTCCCCGTCTATATTCAACAGTATTGTAATTTTAGTCGGTACAATTACCGGTTTATTATATTTCTATTTTTCCAAAGAACATAAAGGCATGTTGGGTAAAATATCCAAAGTGGGTATTTACTTTCTCATGATCAGTTTTGGTGCCTCTTTTGGATTTGCAGTCATGGGACGTATTTCTCTGCTCATCGGCAGATTTGTTGATTTAATTAAATATTCCGGAAGTCAATTCCACCATGCTACAATATGGATTCTGGTAATCATGCTCATTATCTTGGGCTATGATGCCTATAGAAATCGCGGTAAAAATACACCAGTGAGCGAAGATGCTGTTCAATAATTATGTGAAACGTAATTATTTAAAACGTAATTATGTAAGACCCCTTACATATTACGTTTTACGTTTTCGTGTATCTTTGTGACCTTTGTGGTTAATTCATCACGTTTAGAAGGTGGGATTTAGATAATTTGTTTTGCCCAAAATCATTTTACCCACCTTCTAAAGGCAGGTTAGATGTTAACGACTTAACCATTCAATATAATATCGATGGAAACCTGGTTCCGGTTGTGGACCGGGTTTCTTTTTTTATTGAACAGGGAGAAATCGTTTCCTTGGTAGGCGAGTCAGGATGTGGTAAAACGCAGGTTGCATTAGCTCTTGCAGGATTGCTGCCCAAATCGGCTCATGTAAGTCAACAATCTGTTAATAATATCCAAACAGCCATGATTTTTCAGGATCCTCTAAATGCGCTTAATCCGGTTATCAAGGTGGGAAAACAGATTCTGGAAGGAATTAAAAAGAAGGAAAAAGGAAAAAGAAAAAAGGAAGAAGTTGTTTCCCTTTTAAACAATGTTGGGATTGATGAACCCGAAAGACGATATCATCAGTATCCCCATGAATTTTCCGGAGGTATGCGTCAGCGGGCTCTCATTGCCATGGCACTTGCACAGAAACCGGATTTGCTCATCGCCGATGAACCAACTACAGCATTAGATGTGACGATCCAAGCCCAGATTATTGACTTGTTGAAAGAATTAAATGAAAAACGTGGATTAAGTATTTTATTCATTTCTCACGATCTGTCATTGGTGAAATCATTTGCCCACAGAACCATGGTCATGTATGCCGGCAGAATTGTTGAATCAGCGCCGACAGATGTTCTATTTTCATCACCAAAACATCCTTATACGAAAGCGTTAATTCAAGTCGCAGGTTTGGCAAAAGAAAATGATTCTTTTATCACCATTGATGGTTCAGTCCCGGATCCACGTGATTATCCGGCAGGATGTCCATTCCATCCCAGGTGCGATGTGGCGGAAGATGGTTGTAAAATGGAATTCCCGGAATTGACCATTGATAATGATCATAACTGGAATTGTATTCATGGATAATTATTTAACCTTTTTCATCTATGCGGTGATTTGACAACCTTTTATATTCAAATGCATCAAAGAAATTATAATATACAGTTTAAAGGAAAACAATAATGCAGAAAATTGTCCTACCAATGCTGATTACTATCTCAATCCTGTTGGGAGAAAACCAATATTTTCAGCAGGAAGTTGCTTACGATATTTCCGTTACATTGGATGATTCTGCCCACACGCTTTCGGCATTTGAAACGCTGGTATATACCAATCATTCTCCGGACACACTGGATTATATCTGGTTTCATTTATGGCCAAATGCATATAAAAATAATGAAACTGCTTTTGCAAAACAGAGAATAAAAAATTATTCAACCAAGTTTCATTATTCAAACGATAAGAAAAGGGGATTCATCGACAGCCTCGATTTTCAGACCGATGGGATTCCACTGAAATGGGAATTTCATCCTGAATGGATTGATGTTGCGAAAGTATATCTTTCATCGGCTCTTCTGCCGGAGGGAAGCGTCACAATCGAAACACCCTTTTTCGTTAAACTCCCGGAAGTATTCAGCCGGCTGGGGCACACGGGTAAACATTATGAAATTACTCAATGGTACCCCAAACCGGCCGTGTATGACTCTGATGGTTGGCATCCAATGCCTTATCTCAACATGGGTGAATTCTACAGTGAATTCGGTACATTCGACGTAAAAATTACTCTGCCCCAAGAATACAGAATTATGGCCACAGGAGATTTGGTAAACGGCGATGACGAAATTGCCTGGCTGGATTCCCTGGCAAGAGAAGGTGACGCGCTCCATGAACTGGATAAAAAGGCATTCAAGAAAAAGATCAAAGAATTGAAAAAGGGAAGGAAAAAATCCGGTAAACTATCTATTCGTTCTCTTTTTAGAAAAGATAAGGAAAAGAAAGAAGGGGAGAAAAAAGATACCATTTTTAAAACACTCCATTTCCGTCAGGAAAATGTTCATGATTTTGCATGGTTTGCGGATAAAAAATGGATTGTAAGAAAAGGAGAACTTTGGTTAGCTGATTCCACAAAAAATGTGATACTCTGGAGTATGTATTTTCCGAAAAATGCAGAATTGTGGGAAAAATCCATTGAATACATCCATGATGCCGGTTACTGGTACAGCGAATTTTTTGGTGATTATCCATACAATCATATCACAGCTGTAGATGGTGATATGTCAGCCGGCGGTGGTATGGAGTATCCGAACATTACCGTCATTTCCAGCGGAGGATCAAAAGATCTGCTTGAATTCGTTATCATGCATGAAGTGGGGCATAATTGGTTCTACGGAATACTGGGATCCAACGAGCGGGATCACGCATGGCTTGATGAAGGTTTGAACACATACGCCACTTTCCGATATTGGGAAAAGAAATATCCGGAGCGGAATGGACAACTAATCATTCAAGATTTTATTCAGAATAAACTGAAAATTGCCCATCATCTCAATTTCCAGTGGATAATTGGATATCTCGGCTATCAGTCTCGGGCCAGAACAGGTGATGACCAACCCATTGATATTCCTTCGCAGGATTTTGTTCGGAGTAATTACGGTTCTATCATCTATGGAAAAACAGGAATCTATACACGATTTCTTCAAAATTACCTCGGGGAAGAGAAGATGGATGAAGTAATGCAGGAATTTTATGAAACGTGGAAATTCCGACACCCCTCGCCCGGGGATTTCAAAGCCGCTTTCACAAAACATGTCGATCAAGATTTGAGCTGGTATTTTGATGATGTCATTAACGATACTAAAGTTGTGGATTACGCAGTGGGAACAATGGAGGAAAATACCGTCATCATCGAAAATTTGGGTACCATGTCACCACCGGTCGAATTAGCATTTTATGATAATGAAAAAGAAGAAATTGACAGAATATGGATTGATGGATTTGAAGGTGAAAAAAAGGTATCATTACCTGGGGGAACAGAAAGAGTCGTCATTGATCCTGACAACTATATGCCGGATATTTCTAGAATAAATAATGCATCTTCCAAGGGAATTAAACTGCATTTTGTCTTCGATCAACCTGTTTTCTACGAACATGAAATCAATATTCTTCCTTGGTTTAAATGGTCAGCCTACAACGGTTTCTCTCCCGGATTAAGTCTCTATTCCGGCTTTGTGCCGGGGTATCCCTTCGGAATTTCTGTTTTACCGGTTTGGGATTTTGAACATCAAAGACTAACCGGTTCTATGTCTGCGCAACGATCATTTTACCAAAAGTTGGGTTTCCGTTCGTTGACAATAAAAAGTAATATTGCCAGGTATGAAGGCAGAACAGGTGGAATGATTCAATTCACTGGGTTACTCCGAAAACCGGTTATTTCTACACCGTCAACCACGTTGTCAGCCAATATTTTTTACCATGATATTGAATCTTCAGCTGTGGACTCATTTTACTATACACCCGGAACATTCACAATAGTTCGACTATCAGGCAAATACGCATTTAAAGTCAGTCCATTTTTAAACTATTCCGCCGGTGTTAATGCAATCACAGGGAATCACAATGCAATATTTTCAGTGCTTTCCTTATCCGGTAGGGTCAGTTGGAAGTACCAGAAAAATTTGACCGTTAAAGCAAGGGCGTGGATTGGTAGTGTTGTATCCGGTGAAACGATTCCGAACCAGTATAAAATCTGGATGAGCGGCGGAGTAGATGCCGATTTTGAAAGTAGTTATGTTTTCAACCGTACCGATAATAACGGAAAACACAATAATAGTACGTATGATATTTATGATGAACAGTTTATCCGAACGGGTCCCGCCTTGCGTGGCGCCGTATTCGTAGCATCGGAAGAAACGGCTTGGGGATTGAATATTGATCATTCGTTACCCTATGTACCGGTGGGTTTATTTTTGGATATTGCCGGTGCAACGGATCTTGGACAGACATATTTTGACGCCGGAATTAAAATGAAATTGGGTTTTATCACTTTTTATCTCCCAATGTATCAAAGTTGGGAAGACAAAGAAAATATGATAACAGGTTTTGCATGGCTGAAGTCCAGAGCCCGGTTTGAATTTTCCCTACCCAATATTCGTATTGGGGGCTAAATCATTGATTGTGAAGGTTAAAGCAATAATAACCGGATCAACGGGTATGGTGGGTGAAGGTGTTCTCCATGAATGCCTTAACCATCCTGATATTGAGTCTGTTTTGGTAATAAACCGAAGGAGTTGTAATGTACATCATTCCAAACTAAAAGAAATTATTCACCAAGATTTTTCAGATTTCAGTAGTATAGAAAATGAATTATCAGGGTACAACGCAGCATTTTTATGCATGGGAGTTTCTTCATTTGGTATGAGAGAGGATAAGTATACTCATCTTACGTATGATTTTACCATGGCTCTTGCTCGACCACTTTCAACATTAAATTCCGATATGACCGCATGTTACATATCTGGTGCAGGAACCGATTCATCTCAAAAAGGCCGTATCATGTGGGCAAGAGTAAAAGGAAAAACAGAAAATGATTTATTGAAATTACCTTTCAAACAAGCTTATATGTTCCGACCTGGGTTTATTCGTCCAACCAAAGGGTTAAAAAATGCTTATCTATTTTATAAAATAATTAATCCGTTATTTCCGGTTTTCAGAGTGCTGTTTCCAAAATATGTTACCACTTTAAAAGAAATTGGATTGGCTATGATTCATACCGTAAATAAAGGTTATGATAAACAAATACTGGAAGTGAGAGATATTGTAAAACTAGCAAACATCGTTGATTAATCAGCTTTGTAATATTATGTACTGAACAGAAAATATTTTAGTGCATTTATCGACAATAAAACGTAAAACATGAACCTTTACATAATTACGTTTTAAATAATTATTGAATAACATGATTCCTTTATTCTTATTTTATCTAACACCATAGACCAATTAGTACTGCTTATGTTAAAATTAGAATAATTCTGTAAGTGTAAATATTGTTGGCAGTACTTTGGGCGTTGATTCATTGGTTGTGAGACTTTATCTTCGTGATGGGTTATGAGACAGTATAAATGAGTTTTACGGTTAAATATGGGACAATGCAGTAAAGTAGTGGTTACTGATAATTGTAAAAAAAGATGGAGTTTATACGTGTATTTTCGGTTAAAACGTAGTAATCAATTATGGATGTGAACCCGCTAAACGCAATATTGGGTTTAGCATGAAGTTAACGGCAATTGCTCATCTTTTTTTACTACTTGACAAGAGAATTTGTTATTAATATTTTAGAGACAATGCTTGATTTTAAAAAAATTGTAACTTTGAGGCAAATATTGCATTTACAATGGCCTGTGGATCATTGGCAGGAATAGGTATGGTTGCCATTTTATAGACACATCCACGCCGCTTAGCCAGCAGTCGCCAGGCGGCATAGCCACCACCATGTTCCTGGTCGGTATTAATAATTTCGTCACCTTTTTTTAAATCAAGTCCATTAGCTACGTAGTTCATGCCGAAGGTGGCGTTTTGCGTTAGGGCTATTTCATCAAAAGAAGCATTGACTAATTTGCCAACCTTTTTACGGATGTCCTCATATTTGAAATATCCTGTCAGCAATTGGGGCCCTTCGCCCTTATAATCAGTTTCAGCGCCATGAATAGAATTATAGCGTAAATTATCTATCACCTTATTCAAGGTATAGTTGGGCATAGGTCCCATAGTGCCATTATTAAAATAGGTCTGACCATCTTTTAGAGGGAATTGCAATCTTATTGCCTGCCAGTATTCATCCTCAGATGATGTGTTCGGCAGCTTTAATAAGGTGTCTAATGAACTATCATTGCCAGCAGGAATAGCGCCATACATGGGCAATACTGCTAAGCCCGATAATGCGGCGGTGCTTTTTAAAAATTTTCTTCGAGAACTCATGTTAGCATAGGTTAGTAATTAACCTCAAGCTAATAATTTATTCTGACTTACTAAAATTGTTTTTTTGGAATGTCAATAAATAAATCGCTGGCATGGGATACCAACGACTTAAGAAAAAGTGATCAACCTAATATTGCAAGTCTTTCTTCAGCGAAATTAAGAGGCTTAAATAGTATTAAATTCTCACAACCTATGAGCGATGAAATAATAAAACAATTCAATGACTATGGCGACGAAGAACCTTTTGCGATCTACTGGTCAGAATACGCCACAAGTAATTTTTCGACCACTTACTTTTCTATCATGGAAAGAGTATTAAACAAATTTGATTCAGATAAAAAAA
>JADFRD010000056.1 GCA_022561485.1 Fidelibacterota bacterium
GAAAATGAAATGGAATACATTGAACCATCATTTAAAATAGGGGCATTGGTTAATGTATAATTATCAAACGAAACTTTTTTCAGTTCATCTCCCACCAGATCAACTTTATGTGGAGAGTCCGAATCATGACTGCCGCCAACTTGTGTCCATGTAATGAGTCCACTTTCCACATTTTCGCTCGTTGTATATGATATTCGATTATGGTTAACAAATAAAGAAGAATCAGTAGTCTGCAGGGTAAGAACCGGTGGAGTGGCATCATAAATAACTCCTGAAACACTCGCAATAGATGCTTCATTACCCGCTCGGTCCCACCCTTCTATTGAAATGGTATATATTGAACCTTCCATCAATTCAGGTCCATCTTTTTGAAATACATTTGTGTGCACCCCTTGTTGACGTAAATCAAAAGTCATTTCAAATTCATGAGGAGACTGTGGATCCAATGAACCTCCAATTTGAGTATATGCAATTTTTCCTTTATGGAGTTTTTCGCTCAAATCAAAGCTGATTCCCGGAGTCGCTACGTACGTTTTCGGTTGAGGTTGGGTTAGAGTAATTACAGGTGTTGTGATATCATAACGAATTTTCTTTACCATTGGAATATTTGACTCATTTCCAGCCCTGTCTCTGCCGGAAATGGATATGCTGTATACAGCGCCATCTATCAAATGTGGAGAATTTAATATTTGCGAATTTTGATGAAGACCTTCAGCGAGTTCATTATCAATCAATGACTGTCTGTGGATCCGTTTCGGATCATTGACGCCGCCTGTTCTTTCCCATGTAATTTCAGATTCTTTCAACAATTCACTGAATTCATAATCGATCATCAAATGATTAACATCCGAGTTGTCTTCAAAATCGATTATGGAAATAATCGGTGGAGTGAAGTCATATTGTATCCCCGGTAATCTGATTGGGGCAGTAAAATTATTAGAACGATCGTTTCCAATAAATGATAATTTGTAAACAGTTCCTTCTACCACATCCGGCATGAGAATCATTTGAATATCATTGTGTTCACCTATCATTTTCTCCTTGATTGATAAATTTATTTCATAAGGTGATTTAAGATCTTCTTTACCTGCTGTTCTTTCTAAGAAAAATGTGCCCTCAAATAATGTCTCTGATAAATGATATGTAAAACTATTTTTAGGTAAAAATGACATTGCCACCGGATAGGAAACAGTCATGGCAGGTGCCGTAAAATCATAAAGGACATCAGCTATTACTTTCGTTTCGGCAACATTTCCTGCAAAATCAATTGCATTAAATTCCAATCGATATATTCCGCCATCAACAAGTGAAGGACTCAGGGTGAGCATGATCGAATCATGTACTCCACCTTTCATTTCATTATCCATTAATTGAACAATATGGGGAGAGGACTCATCTTTAATACCGCCGGTCCAAATCCATGTTATTGACCCCTTTTCGACCTTTTCCGATAACGTATAAGAAACATGTTTATGATTTAACGCTGAAGCGTTAACCGGTTTTATATCGGTGAATTCTGGCGGTACTGCATCGAATAATATATCTGCATTCGGTGGAGCGATCGCATCATTCCCCGCAAGATCCTGCCCAACGAACATTAATGAATATACTGCGCCATCGGTCAGTTCGTTTTGATTAGACAAACCTACCTGAATATGATCACCCTTTTCCAATTCTATAGGTATCAGTGGTATAATGTGTGGAGCTGATGAATCCATGGTGCCCTCTGTTTGCTCCCAACGGAATTCACCAGCTCTCAACGGTTCATTGATACTATAAGAAACGGTGGTTTGATTAATCGTTACACCGGACGCAGGATATATTGTCGTCAAAACAGGTGGAGAAATATCGTAGGTCACTGAATCGACTAAATACACATTAGACATATTTCCGGCTCTATCCATTGCGGATAATTCAAACCGATAAACAGTGCCATCATTTAAATGAAATTCTTCAGCCAGGTCTTTGTCAATTATTTCCAAATCAATTAATGAAGAATCTGTTTCATAATAATAAGGAGATTTGGGATCTGGTATGCCAGCCATAGACTTTACAATAATCTTCCAGGAAGTTATTGGCTCATTTAGAGTGAATGATATGGTTGTAAAGTTTCTGAACTCACCCATATAAGGAGATAATAATTTCACGACAGGAAGTCGAATATCGTACAAGATAGAGTCTATTACAGTTGGCTGGGAAATATTTCCGGCTCTATCTGTCCCAATTATTCGAACTTGATAAAACACACTATCCATTAATTCGTGTTGATTTGAGGGTCGAAACATCCCCTTTCCTGACATAGTCAGATCAATCGAATCAAATTTCGTTGAAAATACTTGTGAGGAATCACGTATGGAGATCCATTCAATCGATGCTGATGCAAGAGGTTCAGAATGGTTATAGGAAATGATTGGTTCATTAATAAACGGTTTAACATTCAGATTTATTATGGGTAGTGAAATATCGAAATTGACTCCATTGACTCTCCGTTCTGTTGCTTTGTAACCGCTTTTACCCACTCCCTTAAATACAATATCATACATGGCGCTATCTACCAAGAGTGAATCCATTCCCATATTAGTTGAAAAATGACCTTTTACTAGAAACTTTTTCGATAAATCATAAACAACACTGTCACTATATCTTCCATTTGGTTCCACCTTAAACCAAACGACTTTCCCCCATTCCAAGAAACTCTCATTCCAAAATAAAAGATTGGTATGATTGATAAAAGTTGAATCTTCCAAATTTTCAAACCAGAAAATGGATTCCGTCCCATCGGGATTTAAACGAAAATCCTGGACCAAAACTCCATTGGAGTCATACTCCATAATGCGCGAGAGTTGGGTAATAGGATCGAAGAAATGATTCCACAAGCGCATGGTTTTTCCGGAAGGATGTCGAATCCATTCTTCTTTAGATAAATTCCCCAACGAATCGTATTCAAAATGAGCATTTCCATATTGAAATGCATTCACATCATAAAAAGCATGATTGGTCAATTGGGAAAGATCATTATAATCCAATATAGAAAACCGGTCAGTCCAGTCTTTAACGGTATCCACTCTATAAACATATTCTATATAATCCACTGCTTTCTCCTCCAACCCAAACAACACTTTCTGAACAAGCATTTCTCCGGATATATATATATCTTTTGTTTTTAAGGTTTGGGTTGAATCGTAAATAAATATTTCTGTCTGTGTAACGTCGCCCCGATTATTAACATGAAGCTTTTGAATAACATTGTTATCATCATCAAAATCTACTTTTAAGTGAGGTTTAAATCGCGTTTCTGCTTCAGGAACAGATTGATTGCTAATAAAATCCAGTTCAGTTAGAAAGTAACGTATTGTAGTGGTTGATGCGGACGCAATTAGTCCGAGGATCAATAAATAGAAGACACAGAGGGCACGCTTCATAGCCCTAAATTTAGGTCAATTACCCGTTTTAAGAAACGAGCTTATTATAATTCCAATGTTTCTCTATGGATTCACTTTTAGAAGGTGGGGAAATCATTTAAATTTTTGATATACTTGTGTATGTTTCCCTAGCATAATAAGATATAAATATTTTGAATCAACTTTGAAAATGAGCAGCCAGTTACGTTTTATATGAATTGATTCATTATCCTTCATATTACCATTGAGTGGATGCCTTTTATACTTTAGATTAATATTATCCTCATTTTGAAAGGATGAAATTATTGCTTTTAATACCTTGAAATCTTTCTTGAAATATTTCCCACTATTTTTATCACGTTTCGCATCCTTTTTAAAGGATTGTTCAATAATGATTTGAAGCAATTTTACCCTTCTTTTTTCATCAATTACTTACCCAGCCAAGGATAGTTTATAAATAATGTTTTTTTCCTTCGTGAAACTTCATACTCTTTGCATCTAATGAATTCCAGGCTATATACCTAATTCATTAAATAATGCATTGGCCGTTTCATAAATTTCAGTATTTTTTTTATTGTCTATGTTTTCATCACGCATTTCTAATTCTTTTGACGGTAAACTCAGATCAAAAGGAATCTTTTTTTCCATGGCAACCTTAGCGATAAATATATTGACTGCATCTCCAAAACTGAAACCAAATTGTGAAAATACAGTTTTTGCTTCTCTATAAAAACTGTCTTCGACCCGCACACTTGTTTGAATTTTCATTTTTACACCTTTTATATAATAATCAATTTACTCCATTTTCCATATCTTAATATTCGTCCTTCTTCCTAATCCTATTTCCGGGTTAATACACTTGTTACATCTATCTGATCCGATTAATGGAATGTAAGATTATTATGGATTAGGATTAGGATAAAAATTAGGATTAGAAAATTGGATTAAGAAAAATATATTTCATTTTCAGTTTTTTTCTTTTTACCAATAACCAGTTACAAGTCACCTGATACCATCTTCCTGCTACTGCTACTGAAACTTTTTTCCTTCTCTCACCAATCACTAGCTACATCTCACCAATCACCAACTACTCACAAGTTACCGCTAACCAGTCACTTGTTATTATTTCCGTTCCTTACTTTTACTGACAGCTAATTTTCGCATATCGACCACCGTATCTATCTCGTCAACGATCTCTACACCCAATAATGTTTCAATAGCGTCCTCTAATGTAATAATGCCGGCAAATTGTCCAAATTCATCTCTAACAATAAATAAATGTTCACGACGGCGGACAAATTCATCCAGAATTTCTCCGACTGAATCTTTTTCCTGAACAACATGGACAGGATTTGAAAGCTCCTCCATGGTAATGTCAAATAGATCTTCCGCTTTACTTTTAAAAAGTTCATAGCGCTGTACCAATCCTACGATATTTTCCAAACTTTCACTGTATATAGGAATCCTGGAAAAAACGATATTTGGATTCTCATCCAACGCTTGCCTCACAGTCATATTTTTTTTCAGCGCAAAGACGACAGTACGAGGAGTCAGGACTTCTTCTGCCGTAACATTATCTAACCGTAAAATATTTTCAATAATCGTAGTTTCATCTTCATCAATTGTTCCTTCATCTTCACCTATTTCAGCCATGGCAATAACGTCTTCTTTCGTGACTGTATCCTGTTTGATATCCGGCTTTAACCAATTTGACAGAGCTTCCAAAATGATAACAAAAGGATACATTAACACCATCATCCAGCTGATTAAATATGCTGATGTAGAAGCTAAATTTTTCCAGTAATGTACCCCAATTGTTTTCGGTATTATTTCCGAAAATATTAGAATAGACAATGTTAGAATACCGGATGTTACGGCAACCCATTTGCTGCCGTATAAATTAAATGTTACAGCGCCAACTCCTGCGGCCCCAACAGTATTTGCAATCGTATTTAAAGACAATATGGCGGCCAGTGGGCGATTCATATTTCCTTTAAGCTTTTCTAATAACCTGCCAGAAGTATGTTTCTCTTTGATTAATACTGCTATGTGTGAGCGCGTCAGAGACAGCAATACCGATTCCATAAGTGAACAGAGAAACGATACACTCAAGGCGAGTAAAAAATACAATAAAATGGTTGTCATTGGCTTCTAATTTATACTTCGTCGGATTCAGTCTGCAATCTCAATCGGCGAAAATATGGAAGCCATGGTAAATAGATCAAACCCATTAAAAATATTCCCGCTAATTGAATACTAAACAAATAAAATGGCCATTCACCAATTAAAAATGGACTATTGGATATGGGTTTGGCACACAGAAACCAATAATTTCCATTTACAAAATAATTAAAGATAGAAATAATAAAAGCAAAACCATTGGTCATTATTATGGTATTGATTAACGAACTTCTGCGCAAACGCATTTCTTCCACAACCATCAACCATATCACGTTTAAAATGATGATTGAATGAGTGAAGAAAAAAACAAATATACCTACGGGGTTCCAAATACCGTTTACGTCAGGAGTAAAAATCGCTTGTGTTGCCCCTGCTATTCCCCAAAAGTAAGCCAACTCAAACGCAGATTGCCTTTTACTGTACAGTGCCCATGAAGTCAGAAAAAGAGAAAATCCGCACATGTGAAGCGGCAGACTAGACGATAGCTGCCATAAGCCCTGCAGAATTAACAAAGAATCGCTTATAATTTCCTGCCCAAGAGTAAAAAAGATCAACACATAGACAGCGATCCGGCGTTGTGACCGGTTTAAGAATTTCTTGCCAATAAATGGTATGATGGTCCACATAGCCAATCCCATCAATATATATTTTATGTGCAAAGGACCATACACTTGAGCTTGAATGAATTCACTCATTCAAACACACGTTCTTCTTTTCTACGAAAATAAATCATAGGAAAATTAATGATATTAAATAAAATGAATGCTACAATTTGTAGATTGATAAAATACCATGGCCAATCACCAAAGACAAGAGGACTTTCTGTGGGGTATCAAATAGTTACAGGCCTTGGAGTTTTTGATGCATAGCGGTACTTTAATCCAAAGGGTAAATACACCAGGGCAAAATGCAGCAGACCAGCAATCTCAAACCCGATTAAGTGTTCAGGAAAATCACCGATAATGAATGGATTATCAACTATAGGCGGTTCGCAGAGATACATATAATTTGCATCAATGAGCCAGTTGAACCCACCGATAACGGGCAAGAGTAATTGGGACCAAAGAAAGATCTTCCACCAAGAACCTTTTGCCGGTTTTAATCCGAGGATTAATGTACAAAACAAGGCACTGAAGATGATACCGCCGTGAGCGATATAATATTCTATAAATAACAACCCTTCCGTTCCCTTAGTAAATTCAGGAGTCAGGAGAGAATGAAATGCTCCCGGGATTCCCCAGTAATAAAGAAGTTCATATAGCCATTGTTTACGGTAAAACATAATGACACCGGAGATAATGGCAGCAAGACCGCACATGTGGAGGGGTAAATTATTGTAAATATCCCATCCCTTCAGATATGCCACATATGGATGAACAAGAATAGAACGTGTTATCAATACCACACCAATCACAATAGCAAAATAAGCAACCTGCTTACTGGTCATCTTTTTGGCAGCGAACAGCAGTCCCCAAATGATAACAGTAGACCAAATGATTGTCTGCCACCAGAGGGAGCTTAAGGGTTCGAGTATTTCGTGTGGATTCGTCAAATTTTACTTTAATGAGAAACCTATTGTTGTGCCAAGTATGTAGTGTGTAAAAAGTCGCAAGAATTTTTGGCGATAATAAGGCGAATATTTTCAGCATAGCCGGTAGCTATGGTTAAGATATTCAACAAAATTATCGGTGAAAATAACAAGACTTGGTTACGCTAATACATGGTTGACACGACACTATCTTCTCTCCATCATGATAGAAACTACATATAAGAAGACCTAAAAATCAAATAAAGGGTTTCTATTGATTTTTGGAATATATATGAAATTAAACGATAAAATAATCTTGAAATCAACTACCTGGAGAATGTGGGTAAAACGTACCAGGGCAACTCACAAAATTTTACATACCACCTACTCAAGGTAATTAGGGTATCGAACCCAGAATGACATGTACTTTTTTTTTAAGTACGCATTATTGTGATGAGCTAATTAGATATGAGTCTAATGGAAAAGGTCCTATTCAGATACGGATGAAAAACAACTTATGAGTGGTTTTCCTGTCCGGCAGGCGTGGGATCCTCGTCGCACACCTTTAACACTTGAAACGTTACATTTGATCTGAGGGCCCATGCCAGGGGGTGTATTTTATCGCCGATGTTTAATTGCATGATGTAGTGCAGACATTATCATCTGCACCACGACAGACAAGAATGTCTGTTGTACGGTTAAAAACTCGTAATGCCGTTGTTATGGGTAGGTTGAATGAATTTGAAAGTCAATGATGACCGCGTTACGAAAACTCGACAAGCCATGCCAAAGGCTTGTGCGCCTGCCGAAGGCATGGCCGTGGCGTGCGAACAGGTATGTATGCTCGCTACACATCCCTAAAAAGCTTGAATAGTAACTACTTTATTAATCATTTCAATATTAATGTGCCGCACATCACAGCATTCTATAGGTAGAATAGGTTAATATTGTATCCGGGAGGCAGGCTCACCTCCTTGGTTATACTTAAATAATCTACATAGTCTGCCTCCCTGTTCTCATCTTCTGCGGTGCTTTCATTATTTCCTCAAAAGGTCGTTCGCTCGACTACATTCGCTTCAACATCTTTTCTGTAAAAAAGAATGGGTCGTAACTTTTTATCCGAATATAGTTTTAATTGATCTGTTCTATGGGATGAACCCGCCTGGCTAAAATTCCCGTAGCCAATCACACCATTTGCTCTGATTGAATCACCAAATTCAATCACTGCAACATACGTATCACCTGCAATTAATGTTTGCTTATAATCATCAATGGGTCTGAAGTAGGATGTGCGAAATACGCCATAAGGATCACCGGGAGCCCCATTCGCCGGCAGGTCCAGACTGTCGCGTTGTAATCTGAACACTTCACCCCAAAATACATCCAAACGACCATATTTTTCTTTCACTTCTTTTGCCGCTCCGTACAGTCGATGAACAGCCATCGTTCTATCCTTCAAGCCGTCGGGTAATTGTGTTGGACTTCGTTCGTTCCATTGCAAAGCAAAATCGTCCGGAAAGTTCATATCATCTACCCAATGTTTGAACAAGACACTGCCGCGGCTGGAATTATCAGCTGTTCTATCCCAGCGTTTCAGCACACGAACAGCATCCTTGATTTCCTCATCGTTTGCAGTGGAAGCTGCGTCTAATAGATCATCCAATAAGCGATCTGCTAATTCCATCCGTGTGGAAAATTTATATGCCACCAACTCATCATAGGTGATGCTGTCATCATCGTTTAGCATTCTTGCCGATCGCTGTGCTCTAAAGCCCATTTTCCTTGGAGATATATAATCAGGATAATCATTTGGATCAATTTCTTCCGGAAATGTGGTTGTCCAAGGTGGATCATTTGCGTTCTGGAGCCAACCGCTTTCCGGGTTTAAAATACGAGGTAATTCTTCATAGGTATGGACTTCATTCCACAACGTTTCAGACGTATTTCCCGGAACTACTCCCGCCCAATCATAATCGCCTGGTGGACGTTTTGGAGTTTGTCCACCAAAAAGATGCAAAATGTTCCCTTTGTTATCGGCATACATCACAGTGAATAAAGGTGTCTGCAGACTCTTTAAACTGGCTTCGAATTCGTTTAGGTTGGTTGATGTAGCCATTTCCCAGCGTTCTTTAAATATCTGGCTTGCATCAAGAGCAACCACTTTCAATGCCAATGCTTTTCCATTTTCTTCAATCACCACCGGACCATGAATGGAGCTTTTAACTACGAATAATTCTGTTTGAAATGAATCTCCACTTTTTATCTTCAATTCTATAGAATCAATTTCAAACGTTTTGATTTCTTGGTCAAATTCATATCCGCCATTCACGAGTGTTAATTCATATAAATCAGCTCCGTCGTGTGTATTGACCGTGTGTGAAAAACCGAGATGTTCGTTGAATAGTATCCCTAATGCCGGTGTTCCAACGAGACTGGCGCCATAAATATTTTTATCAGGTAAATTTAAATGAACCTCGAACCATGTAAACAAATCTCCCCAATATAAATGTGGATTAGCCAATAACATTGTATTTCCGGAAGCGGAACGGTTTGGCCCAATCGCCCAGGCATTGGAACCTCGCTGTTCATTCCAATCTTCTGCATTATTTTCCAAATCATCCTGACTGAAAACAAATGTAAAATGAAGCACCCGCTGGACATGAGCCATTACGTCTTGCAATGTGATGGGTACGACAACTTGAAAATTTTCATCAATATTTTTGGGATTTTGTTTCACATAATCATTGATCCCTGCGACGTAGCTTTCTAACATGGACTTATAAGGTTCGACCTGTTCTTTTGACCATCGTTCAGATCTTTCCGGAACTCCGTTTATCCACATCCATTTATCGCTTTTAAGAAATTTTTCTCCCCAATATTCTGCTGCCCGTCCCCGGGCTTGTCCATATAATCTTAATAACAGATCTCCATGCGCATGGGTCTGGGCCCAACCATATGCGTAAAAGAGGTCATTCGTATTTTGAGCATATATGTGGGGAATACCGTATTCGTCCCAGAGAATCTCTACTTCTCTGGGTGGTTTTCCACAAGACGAAATTATGAGGAATATGGATATGAATAATAAATATGTTCGCATAGGAATGAATAAATAATTGGCGTGAATTTATAAAATACAATTAAGATTATTTCATGTTTTATATTTCAATTTTTGGCGGGACGATAAACCATGCAATGATATAAGCCAAAACGCCACCACCCCAAAAAATCATTAATATAAATAATAGTCGGACTAAAACAGGGTCGATTTCAAAATAATCGGCTATTCCGGAACATACACCGGCAATTTTCCCATGCTTTACATTACGGTATAGTTTTTTGACTTCAGTCATCAGTAAATCAAAATGTAGTAAAAGACATAAATCCAGGAAAGGATTCCATGAAGTATTGCCCAAAAGACTGATTTGTTTATGGAAAACGAAATTGCGATGGATAATGCAGAACCAAATGTAATGCCATTTCGAATCCATGCTTCTTTATGATAAATGTATTTTGCCACTTTTATCTCTCTAAAGTTTACGTGTAAAACAGGACACAGACGATGACGAATTCATTTGGAAGTACTCTTTTTCAAAAGAATCACTTCCTTAACTGTGCCCTGTTTAGATTTAAGAAAATTTTCTCCATTTCACCAAGTACAACCAATGACAAAATAAAATCAAACTAGTTGTCATCTTTAATAACATCTTGTTTAAAAATACTTTTTTCAAGCCATTCTTCAAATTATTCTATTTTCCGAATATGAACCAGACATGATATTTAATCCTTCTTGGTTAATTTGGTTAAATACCCCAATGGCTGAACTTTTGAATTTCGTACAAAGAGGATATTAATATTTGATTAGGCAATCATCCCGGCAGCAAGTGCAAGTGCTATGGAAAATGCTGGAGTATTCAATTCTTTAACAGGATAGTTATTAATATGTGCGATGTCTCACGGGAAAGAATATACAGAATATGTTAGTATTACGTCGAGGGCGACCTTGCGGAGTCCCATTTCTTCCAACGAAAGGCTGGAATTTGGATAAGGAATGAAGATTAGGATTTAAGAACATCCAAGTTTCAAATCTTGATCCTTAACCTCATCTACTAATTTCAATTCTTTGGGGATTGTCCCAAAACATTAATATCCAATGTTGAAAAAGAACAAATCGCAGATAATAATAACATTTGAAATTTCATTAATTATTTGTTTTCTCGATGTAGTACAGACATTCTTGTCTGCAGTACTTTTACCTTTTTACCGTAATTTAAATCTTTTTGGACAGCCCCTATTTTTAGTTAGTATCATATGATATTATTTCAACAGTAACATTTTTTTGGTCTGCACAAACTCTCCTGCCCTAATTTGATAAAGATACACCCCAGCGCTGACCGATTTACCATGGTTATTCGTCGAATTCCAAATAACTGTTTTATAACCGGCTTCTTGGGTTTGGTTAACCAATGTTCTTACTTCCTTTCCAAATATATCATATATCTGTAGAGTAACAAATTCTGATTTTGCTAACGAATATGAAATGATCGACGATGGGTTGAAAGGATTCGGATAATTTTGATTCAATACAATCTTATTTGCTATAACTGCTGAATGATTATCTATCCCAATAAGCCCTTCAACGATTATTGTTCCAGTCATGCCAAAGGCCTGATGAGGTGTGCAATGATAAGCGTATGATCCGAGAGTAACAAACACTTTAGAAAATGTTGTTCCATTATTCTGTATTCCTGAATCCCAAACTTCATCCCCAGAAGTGATATCAGAAGTAGTTGTGTGATTATCGCTTTGCCATTCCCAAATAACCGTATCTCTAGTACTAATAGTAAGATTAACGGGTTCAAAAACAAACTGACCACCAGGTCCAACCAAAACAGTATAAGAAGTTTGAGCAAAACCTACTTTTGTAAATAGTATAAAGAAACTAAGGATTAAACCTGAAGAAAATATTCTTTTCATTTTTTACTCCTTTATCATTATGTCAGAAACTAATTTTCTGTAGCTTTTCCTTTAATGTACAATATTCTATAATACCATAATGTAATCAGGACGACAATACCATTAATTGATATTATATGCAGGTTCCGATACATCTAAACCGAGTTTAATAGCACGCTCCCAATAGGCCATAATCCTGGTTTGGTGTACCGTTCACAATTATCATATATTTTTAATTAACACATCACGACTAGATGCTGAGCAACACAAGGAAATTATACATCAAATTTAAAAAATAAAATGAAAACCGTTGTTATTATCGGTGAACATGAGGCCGGATTCCCCACCTAACCTAGTTGGAATCATAATAAAGGGGCGGACATGGAACTGGTATCCTACGAATTAGAAGCCCTCTGCCTAACTCATCGACAAACGGGGGTAACGGTTCGGTATTAGGTCAGTGGTTGAGACCGTATTTCTAAGGTTTAACGATTCTCAAGGAGGATTAATTCCTATCGATAATTGTTGAACTTGCAGGTTTTAGCGATTATATATTTATTTTTCGGATGGGACGGGTAAAGGCGAAGATCTAAATGTTTCCTTATTTTGAGGATTATTTCATTTATCGAAAACTATGAACTGTTTTTCTTATATTCCCTCTCAGTGTTTGAAGGAAGTACTGCCAGAAAATAGAGCATAATTTTAAAAACCGTTTTAATAAGGAGGGTTCAAATGAGACCCAAGTTGAAATTTCTTTCAAGTGATTTGATCAAAAAAATATTTGCTGAAGGCATCGATGTTTTAGAAAATATAGGTGTCGAGCTTAACAATCCTGAACTCTTATCTCTTTTAGGAGACCACGGAGCGCGCATAGACGTTGACAAATCACGGGCCTATATTCCTGAACCACTAGTAAATAAAGCTCTGAAATCTGTACCAAATTCTTTCGCATTGTTTGATACACTGGGGCAGCAAACCCATGATTTCCGAAAATACAATATTCATTTTACTCCCGGATCCGCAGCTTTAAATATTCTTGATCATAAAACTCAAAAAATTCGTAAACCGTTGACGGAAGATTATATCCAATATACAAAAGTGATAAGTTCCCTGGAGAATATTGCTTCTCAGAGTACAGCCCTTATCCCAATAGACGTTGTGGGTAATATTGCTGACAGTTACCGTTTATATTTAAGCCTGATGTTCTGTGATAAGCCTGTAGTGACCGGTGCTTTTACCATTAAAGCTTTTGAAATAATGAAAGACCTTCAACTGGCGGTACGCGGCACAGCAGCAGCCTTGAAAGAAAAACCATTAACCATTTTTTCCTGTTGTCCTACATCACCTTTAAAATGGAGCGATGTCACCTCGCAAAATTTGGCGGACTGCGCCAGGTTTTCAATCCCGGTTGAATTTATCTCCATGCCCCTGTCGGGCTTAGTGGCTCCTGTAACCTTAACGGGGACATTGATTCAACATACAGCCGAAACCTTAAGCGGGGTGGTCATTAGTCAATTGGTAAATCCCGGGACTCCTATCCTGTGGGGCGGGTCACCGGCTGCGTTTGACATGCGCTATGAAACAACTCCCATGGGAGCGATTGAAACTATGATGATAGATTGCGCCTGCAACGAGATCGGAAAATTTCTGAACATTCCTACGCAGGCCTATATTTCCCTCAGTGATGCAAAATTGCTGGATGCCCAGGCTGGACTGGAATCCGGCATAGGAGCAACGCTGGCTTCCCTGGCTGGTATAAACAATATTTCAGGTCCGGGGATGCTGGATTTTGAAAGTTGCCAAAGTCTTGAAAAGCTGGTTCTGGATAATGAAATTGCCGGTATGTGTCTGCGGTTAGTTGATGGTATTACTCCCCGGGAGGATTTCCCTATTTTACCACTCCTGGAAGAATTGCTCAAAGAGGATCATCTTCTGATTTCTTCCCATACCCGGAAATACCTTAAACAAGAACATTATTTTCCAGGTCCTGCTATCGACAGGGCAAACCGCGAACGCTGGGCTGAAGAAGGCAGTCTTACCCTGGGCGAAAGGGCACATAATGAAGTAAACCGCATGCTCGCTGAATATAAACCAACCTCTTTACCAGACACAGTGAAAAGCGATCTTAAAAACCGAATGCAGGCCGAGGCTGTTAATAATGGACAAGAAAATCTACCCGCTCTGGATTGATGAAAAATAACATCCCTATCGAATCCAAAGTAATTCAACCCTCAAAAAATGCTGTTTTCCGGGCACAGGGGATGAATAAAAACTATTCACCTTCCCTCCGCACACGAGCTATCCTGGAAAAAGCTCTGGATGATTTTTTGGTCCTCGCCAGACCCATAGGAATTATTAAGGAAATATCTGTTACCGGATTTAACATAATATTCGACGGAGAAGGATTAAACGACGATTCAGCTCCACTTAAAAACATTTATCCTCTGGCAGACAGAATGGCTCTATATGCCATCACCTTGGGCGCTGAAATCAGCAGCTTCATCGAAAACTTATTTAAAAATAATGATTATGTTTTAGGATATATGCTGGATACAGTAGCCTCCCTGGGTGCCGATAATGCAGCCGGACTGATGGAAAATCAGTATGGAATATTGAATTCCCGTAATTCAATCAATACAGTGGTCATGGGTTACAGCCCTGGTTATTGCGGCTGGCATATCAGCGGCCAAAAAAAACTGTTCGGACAACTACAGCCGGAGACAATCGGAATATCACTAAATACAAGTTTTCTTATGAACCCATTAAAATCAGTCACCGGATTAATGGTGCAGGGACACAAGGATATTCACCAATTCAAACCGAATTTTCCATTCTGCCGTGGATGCCTAACACATTCATGTGCAGAGCGGCTTAAAAAAATTAACTATAATTGATAAAAAGGATAATTAATGGAAATTTTAACACAGGTTTCAATGGCTCTCCAGGAAGGTGATGATCAACAAGTATCCACATTAATAAATACATTACTTGAGGAAGGTGTAAAGCCGGAAAAAATTATCGATAAAGGTTTAATTGCAGGAATGGATATTATTGGTATAAAGTTCAAAGCACACGAAATATTTTTACCAGACGTCCTTTTAGCTGCCAAAGCAATGGAAATCGGCATGGAAAAATTAAAACCACTCTTATCTCTATCCAGCACAACTGTAATTGGGAAAATTGTCCTGGGCACGGTCCACGGTGATTTACATGATATTGGTAAAAATTTAGTGGCTATCATGTTAAAAGGTGCCGGTTTTGAAGTCATTGACCTGGGTAAAAATGTTGAACCAAAATATTTTGTAGAAACTGCCCTAAAAGCGCAAGCGGATATCATTGGATTATCAACTTTATTGACGACAACCATGCCTGTAATGAAAAATGTGGTAGATCTTCTAAGGAAATCTGATTCCAGCAGAAATGTTAAAGTAATTATCGGCGGTGCGCCAACTTCCAAAGAATTTGCCCTTGATATTGGTGCAGATGCATATGCTTTTGATGCTGTTAGCGCCGTTGACAGGATTAAAATATTGGCTCTGTCCTGATGCATAATATTTTAAAGCGGATTCAATCCGGCCAGACCCTTGTTTCCGATGGTGCCCTGGGCACTACCCTTATTGAACACGGTTTAACACCCGGTGACTGCCCGGAATTAATGAACCTGACCCACCCGGAGCTGATCCGGGATATCGCCCGTACATATGCCGAAGCCGGCGCTGATATAGTTCAAACCAACACCTTCGGTGCCTCTCCCCTGAAATTGGCCGAATATGGTATAAGTTCCAAGACTGTGGAAATAAATAATACTGCTGTCACCGTTGTACGCGAAGCTGTTGGATCGGATATAATCGTATCAGGATCCTGCGGACCCTCGGGTAAAATCCTTGAGCCATACGGGAATGGAAAACCGCAGGAAATTCAGGACAGCTTTTTCCAGCAAATGGAAGCTCAAATCAAGGCCGGAGTAGATGTTATCTGTATCGAAACGATGATAGATTTGAATGAGGCAACACTAGCTATTCAAGCCGCAAAAAGTGTTCATTCTGCAATACCGATAATAGTGACAATGACTTTTGACAAAACACCCAAAGGTTTTTTCACGATTATGGGTGTGGATATTAAATCTGCAGCCAACGCATTGGCTGAGGCGGGTGCGGATATTATTGGCTCTAATTGCGGTAATGGATTAAATCACATGATCGAGATTGCCCAGGAATTTATGGCGCTAACCAAACTAC
>JADFRD010000057.1 GCA_022561485.1 Fidelibacterota bacterium
CTGAATACCAGGAATGATATTCACACAGGCGGCATTTTTTGATGTTATGAGTTTTTCAGCAATGGTTTGAGCATCGGCTTCAGTACCGATTGTGGAAAGAATCAATACATATTCCATAGAAGGAATTTAAAGTTACAATCGAAACCTTTCTATGGTAATTATTTTGATCATAAATGAGACAATAATAACGGACTGTAAATTGAACTGTTAATCAATTATTTTTTCAATAAGTCAACTTGATGTTCCATAAAATAAAATTAGCGTTTTAATTAAACGAGCGATCATATTTTTCGTCTCTTTATTTTGGCATGTTATTGTCACCAACAGAATAGTATAAATACGAGCTGTTTTTGAAAAGTCTAAAACCTTTATTTGTATTTGTTCGATTTGGCATGACGTTTTGGATAAGGTGGGAGCGTCGGACCAATTAGCTATAATTTTATACTATTTATGAGGAAACCATCTATTCTGAATTATTCATCAGAAAGAAAATATTTGTCACAAGTACAGAAATAAGTGAGGATAAGAGAATTATGCTGGTTAGTAATTATTTAAAACGTAATTATGTAAAGGAGTACATTTACGTTTTACATATTTACGTTTTATGCTCGATACTGCTTCTAAAATTCTTTTCTATCAACTCCACACTATTGCAAAGCTGGTGAATTAATGAGGCTATAGAATAACTGAAAGAAGTTCTTAAGTTTATCCCCCTAAAATCCAGGTATATTTGTCGTTATGAAAGATTCCCAAAACAGAAATAAAATCAAAAGAATTCGCAAATATATAAATCGGCGAAATGCATTGTATTCTTTTATTCAAAGGATACTCATTCAAATTAAATCGTTTGATCAGCTATTTGTCATCATTATTGCAATGATTATTGGTGTAGTCTCGGGGTATGGAGCAGCTGGATTTAGATACCTGATTGATTTTTTCAGGACCATCTCTTGGGGTGACGGTAGTTTTGTTGAAATCATTAAAACAACACCATATTATCTCAAGATTGGGATCCCTGTAATTGGGGGAGTTATCGTTGCCTTGTTTGTTAATCGTTTCGCTCCTGAAGCCAAGGGCCACGGTGTTCCTGAAGTCATTGATGCAGTGGCAACGAAAAACGGCTATATTCGGATGAGAGTCGTTTTAGTAAAAGCAGTGGCTTCAGCTTTATCAATTGGCAGTGGAGCGTCGGTGGGTCGTGAAGGTCCCATAGTGCAAATCGGATCTGCGTTTGGTTCATCCGTTGGGCAGCTCTTTCAAGTATCTACACGTAGAATGAAAACATTTATTGGTTGTGGAGCGGCGGCGGGAATTGCAGCAACCTTTAATGCACCTATCGCTGGTGCGATCTTTGCCAGTGAAGTTATCTTGGGTGATTTCAGTGTTGCCGCTATTGGGCCTATCATCATTGCATCTGTTTTTGGGACAGTCATTTCACGCAGTTTGTATGGTGATTTTCCGGCATTTATTCCACCGGTTTATACGCTTCATTCTCCCTTCGAAATTGTATTTTATATCATTCTCGGAATCATTACCGGATTAGCCGGCTGGCTATTTGTTAAGACTCTATATTTTTCAGAAGATGTTTTTGAAAACTTGAAATTGTCCATTGGGGTAAAAGCAGCTATCGGCGGTGCTTTACTTGGACTCCTGGCTATGTTTATTCCAGAAACTTTAGGAGTTGGATATGATTCCATGGATCGTGTACTTTCAGGAAATATGCCATATTTTCTTGCAGGAGCCTTGCTGTTTGGGAAAATATTTGCTACCAGTATATCGTTAGGTTCCGGTGCTTCAGGCGGCATCTTCGCCCCTTCATTGTTTATGGGTTCCATGCTGGGAGGCACATTAGGAAGTATTTTCCATACCATGTATCCTGAATTAACTTCATCTTCCGGTGCTTATGCGCTTGTGGGGATGGCAGCTATGGTGGCGGCGACAACTCATGCTCCTATAACAGCAATCCTCATCATTTTTGAAATGACATCTGAATATTCGGTAATCTTACCATTAATGATCACGAGCATTGTTGCGACGGTCATTACAACACGAATGCTCGATGGAAATATTTATACAATAAAACTAAAACGACGGGGTGTGGATATCCACGGTGGTACAGCCATTAATATTCTTGACCAACTGAAAGTAGATAAAATCAAACAGCACCTGCTGGAAATTATTCAAGATGATGCCACATTGGAAGAACTCTTGGAAAGAATGTCCACCAGTAGCCAATCTGTTTATTACGTCTGTGATTCTGACAAGAAATTGTCCGGGATTATTACTCAGGGGATGGTTCGGCGTTTTTTAAACCGAATGGAAGACATACCAAAAGAAGCAATTGTTAGAGATATTTCTAATACACACTTTCCCAAAATAAAAGACCATGTCCCTGTTCACGAAGTCTTACAGTTAATGTTAGAGGCTGACATGCTGGCAATTCCTGTTGTGGATGATCAAGGGGTATTAACCGGTCAAGTTTTACGCCAGGACATTCTACGAGAATACCAGGAAATGTTAATTCAATCCCAAAGCGCTGGATACCTGGCATCCTCAATGAAATTTATTCATAAATATTATCATGAGAAAACCGAGGTTATCCCGGGGTTTCTTATGGCCAGAATTAACACGCCAACAGAATTCGTGGATCAATCCTTTAGGACATTGAAAATTCGTAGCAAATACAACGTAGATGTGTTACTTGTCAGAAAATCAAAGAATGGGCGATTCATAGATATCATGCCAAAACCGAATACAATTATTGGACTTGAAGATCAGTTGCTGATTTTCGGGAAAAAAGAAGATGTTGAATCTATCTGCCAAATATCATAATCCGCGATTCAAAATCGGATCATAATGGTTTGATATTTTAATGGTGTTTATTTATAAATCTTATGAGTGAAATCTTGGAAAAAGATAAACTTTACACCAAAGAAAATAGTGATAATGATAAAAATATAAGAGTCAAATAACCAACCGAAAAGCGCAACTGCTGAATGCAGGTAACGTACCCCAAGTGTATATCTATAAGATGCACGATTAATCAGCGAAGAAAAATATTTCACAGGAGAACCTTTATGTTCTTTAACTAAAGTCGGGTCTGCACCAATCACTAAAACAAAATGACCAAGATGGCGAAGAGCTGTCATAAAATATGAAAAAGCTACTGCAAAAACAATAATCAATAAATATAATTTTACTCTTATAATATCAGGGTGTTCAGCCCAATAATGAAGTGCAATACCTTTATCTGTTACCTGTGGCATTTGTAATAACAGATTACCAACAACACCCATCAGAATTAAGGACGATGAAACCAACACTGAATTAACCATAGTAAGGTTTCTGGTTTGTTGAGCAGCTGCTATTATATCGCGGCGTTCAATTAACCCCTCTATCCATGACTCACGAAATAAATCAAACCGCTTCCTTGCGGCCTGTTTTTTGAAAATCAGATTAACAAATGGATAAATAACGTGATAAACTGGAAACACTAATACGAAAAGAATTAATCCAACGATATCAATTGGATTAGTAATTAATAAAAGCCACTGATTTGTAGTCATATTCATGAAAAAACGATTAAAAACTTTAGTCTATGCATTGAATTGTACGCCCAACAGGATTCCCCGCCTGCCCCGTTTGAATTAATTTGAAAGTGGCCGGGCAGGGAACCTGAGACCTTCTCGTTCCTCCATCCGGCTTAAGGGCTGTTGCTTGCGGTCGGGACGCTCAATATTCAATGTGAAGCAGTTTTTTCTTTGTACGCCCGACAGGATTCGAACCTGCGACCTCTTGCTCCGGAGGCAAGCGCTCTATCCAGCTGAGCTACGGGCGCATTTTTTAATTATATGTAGATGTAAATTAGTATTTCTTTGAAATAAATTGTTAGTGGTAACTTGTGAACGTGTGAATGGTTATTGATAACTGGTTATTGGTGTAATACGTAGGGCTACTGCTCTACCAGTTACCATTCACCGCTCTACCAATCGCTCTGCAGCTTCGACCGTATTTTCCACCAGCATGGCAATGGTCATGAGACCAACTCCACCTGGGACAGGTGTAATGGCTGACGCTTTTTCTGCAACATCATCAAAATCAACATCACCCACTAAGGAGTATCCTTTTTCAGAATCGTCCTCTACCCTGTTAATCCCAACATCAATTATGACTGCATCTTTTTTAATATAATCAGCTTTTACAAATTCCGGTACTCCCATGGCTGCAATCAGAATATCAGCCTGACGAGTGAAATACGGAATGTCAGATGTAGCTGAATGACAAATCGTCGTCGTTGCATTGGAAAATTCTTGTTTCAAACTCATCAAAATAGAAATGGGTCGCCCGACAATATTGCTGCGTCCAATCACAACGACATGTTTCCCGGTAGGATCTATTTGATAGTATTCAAGAATGCGCATAATTCCTTTGGGTGTGCAGGGGATAAAACGGGGGTTTCCGGACACCAAAAGTCCAATATTCTCCGGGTGAAAGCCATCCACATCTTTTTTCGGATTGATTGTTCGGATAATTGTGGTTTCATTCATGTGTTTTGGTAAAGGCATTTGTACGAGAATTCCATGAAAGCGATCATCATCACATAAATCGCTTATTAAAGATAAAACGTCATTTTCAGGTATATTTTCTGGCAATTTGAATGTTTCAGAAAACAAACCCAATTTTACAAACCGTTTTGTTTTGCTATTGACATAAACTTTAGACGCTGGATGATCACCTACCAAGATAAACGCAAGGCCGGGTGTTTTGCCTGAACGTTTGAGTAAATCTATTCTGGGTTTAAGGGATGTATAAACATGCTGGCTGACAGTTTTCCCGGATAATATCAATGCTTCAGCCATAAAAAAAGATCTCTAAATTTATCATAAATTATTAATCGAGGGCTTTGTGAATCTTCGCCTGTCCGCCCCCTTTTATTTATTCCAATCGGGGCAGGCGGGCGAACTTTGCGGCTGATAACTAAATATTCTCGTCAATAATTTCAATAAGAGATTGTATTTTATTTTCGATATCAGTTGAAAAGGATTCTTTATCATTTCTTATAGATAATAATTCATCAGAGATATTCATAGCGGCTAAAATGGCAATGCGTTCCGTAGATTGCTCATTGGGCATTTTGTCTTGAACTTCTCTCATTTTTGTGTCAACAAATTCAGCAATGCTTTTGATATAGGTAGAATCTGCAGGAGCTTTGACAGTATACTCATGACCATAAATGGTTACACGAGCTAAATTATTGTTATCCATACTTTATGTCCCGGTTAAGTTTTTTGGTCTCTCAATTTAGCACTAAAATCTTTTTCTACAACAGCTGTAATATCATTTATTACGGAATTTATCTCTGCTTCTTCAAGTGTTTTTGAAGGGTTTTGGAACATGATATTAAAGGTGATGCTTTTTTTATTTTTGCCAAATGATTCATGTCTAAAAATATTTTTGGGAACTGCAGATTTAAAATTTGGTCCCCCGGCATTTTTAATGGATAATATTACATCGTCTGCTTCAATTTTTTCATCCATAACGAAATTCAAATCTCTTTCTACTTTTGGAAATGGTATAATGGATTTATACTGGGTTGATTGATTCATTTCCTGAATAATTTGTTGTAAATAAATCTGAAAGCCAAAAACCTTTTTGGCATCAATATCCAACTCCTTAAGAACGGAATGATTCAGTTTTCCACCATAACCTAATTCAGCATTATTGTACAAGATACTTACGCCATATTCAAAATCATTATGTTTACTCGTTTTAAAAGACAACTCCGGCAAGTTAAGGTTGGAAAAAATTCCTGATATATAGCTTTTTAATGTATAAAATGAATGAGAAAATGCTTCTCCATGAATATTTTCACTCTGCATTTCGCCATGGATTATTCCCACTAACTGCAGCTGTTCAGTATAGTCATTTTCCTGGTTATAAATGTTGCCAATTTCAAAGAGTCTTAAATGGATGAATCCATTGTGAATATTATGATTGAGTGTTTGCAGTAATCCAGGAAATAATGACGTACGTAAATGGGACATTGCGCTGCTTAATGGATTTTTCATTACAATAGCGTTATTTCCCATCAAGTTGCTTGTTTTTTCGTCTGTTAAGGAATTTAAATAACACTGGTTAAAGCCTAATCCGCTAAACACAGTCGTTATTCTGGTAATGCCATCTTCAGGATCGATATCATTTGAATCATATAATCCTTCGTAGTGAAAACTGGCAGGTATATGATCATATCCATACATACGGCACAATTCTTCAATCAAATCTACCTCTCGCTCAAGATCCGGTCGAAATGATGGCGGCGTGCATGTCCAAGTACCATTTCTATTATTATCAACAACAATTTCCAATGAAGATAAAGTGTTCTGAATAAAATCATCAGATAAATCTACTCCGGCTAAAATATCCACTTTCTCACGAGTTAAAGCGATAGAATTCCGGACCATCTTTTTCGGGTAGGCATCTATGACTCCGGGTACCCACTCTCCCCCTGCCAAATCTTCCAATAATTCTACCACACGCCAATAGGCATTCAGGGCTCCGTTCGGATCAGCGCCCCGTTCAAATCGTTTGGATGCATCTGTAGTCATGCAAAGTGATTTCGCTCCTAATCGGATCGTAATCGGATCAAAATAAGCGCTTTCTATCAAGACATTTTTGCTTGATTCACTCACTGCAGTACCATATCCACCCATTACACCGGCAATGGCAATTGGATGTTTTCCGTCGGTGATTAAGAGCTGGTCTGTTAATTTTCGATCAACTTCATCCAGTGTTTTAACCGTCTCCCCTTTTTTCGCTTTCCGGATGGAAATTGTTTTAGATGGAATTTTATCATAATCAAAGATATGAGTTGGATGGCCCATTTCCAGCAAAACATAATTGGAAATATCAACAATATTATTAATGCTGCGCTTCCCAGCAGATTCCAACGCTGCCTTCATCCAATCGGGAGATGGACCGACGTGAATATTTTTTACAATACCCGCAACGTATCGTGGACACGAATCGGGATCGTCAATATGGATTGTAAGCATTTTTTCAACATTATTGGATTTGAATTCTTTTTCTTTATAAACAATTTGATTGATATGACGACCCGTTTTTGCGGCAATATCACGGGCAACGCCAAAATGGGACATACAGTCGGGACGATTGGGTGTTAAATCGATCTCTAAATATTCCTGATTTGAAAGATAATCATTAAAATCAGTTCCTGGTTTGGCATTTTCATCCAATACCATAATACCTTCTTGATTGTCTGATAAACCCAGTTCACTTTCGGAACAAATCATACCATAACTGTACTCTCCCCTGATTTTGGTTTTTGTAATCTTAAAATCATCGCCCAATACGGCTCCTACTCTTGCAAATGGAACGTTTTGTCCGGCATCCACATTTGGAGCTCCGCAAACAACTTGGAATTCTTTTGTTCCATCCGACACGACGCATAATTTCAGTCGATCAGCATTGGGATGCTTTTCTGCTTTTAACACATGTCCGATCACAATACCGGTAAAACCACGTTTTTCAGGTACTTCTGCTTCCAACCCGAGCATAGACAGTATATCCGCCAGTTCTTCCGGGGATTCGTTGATTTCAACGTATTGCCGCAGCCATTTGATAGAAACCTGCATCAGAATTGCTCCAGAAAACGTACATCGTTTTGATAAAACAAGCGAATATCATCAATTCCGTATTTCAGCATGGTCATCCGTTCAATACCCATTCCAAAGGCATATCCATGCCAAACACTTGAATCGTACCCAACATTATCAAAAACATTAGGATCGACCATGCCGCAACCGAGGATTTCCATCCATTTCCCTCGTTTTTTATCCCAAATGTCAACTTCTGCACTGGGTTCGGTAAATGGGAAATAACTAGGGCGGAATCTCATCTTCGTATTTTCGCCAAAGAAGCGTTTCACAAAATAGTCTATAATTCCTTTCAAATCTGCCATGGAAACATGTTTATCAACATAAAGGCCCTCGATTTGATGAAATAAACAATAACTCTTATAACTGACTGCTTCATTGCGATAGACTCGTCCGGGAACAATATAACGTAATGGCGGTTCACGATTTTCCATTAAATGGATCTGAACATTGGACGTATGTGTACGCAACACCATGTTATCCGTAACGAAAAATGTGTCCTGCATATCTCGTGCAGGATGATGTTTAGGAATGTTTAATGCTTCAAAATTGTGGTAATCATCTTCAATTTCCGGTCCGTAAGTCGCCTTGAAGCCAACGGATTTAAAAATGGATTTGATTTCATCCAGCGTTTGCTGTAATGGATGCACGGATCCACATTTGAATGGGATCCCTGGTAAAGATAAATCGAATAATTCCTCTTTACCCTTTTCATCGGATTTAGATTGGCTGGCTTTACTGTCAAATTCACCCTGGAGCTCATTTTTCAATGAATTGATATGCTGACCGGCTGTTGGTTTTTCAGAAACGGGCAATTCAGCCAAAGTTGAATAAAGTTTTGCGAGCGATCCTTTTCGGCCAAAATATTTTGTGCGCAGTGATTCAATTTCCCGGGGATCTGTGGGAAAAGAGTCAATGTCGGCCCGAAAGGAATTTCGGACCGACTTTATAGACTCAAGGATGGACATTGTCAGTTCTTTACAGAACTCACAAGTTCAGCGAAAGAATCAGGATTGTTCACTGCCATGTCGGCCAGGACCTTGCGGTCCAGCTCAATCTCTTTTTCTTTCAATCCGGCAATAAATACAGAATAGGACATACCATGTTGTCGGACAGCCGCGTTAATGCGTGTGATCCATAATCTGCGGAAAAAACGTTTCCGCTGACGGCGATCACGATAGGCATATTGCCCTGCTTTCCAAACTGCGTCTTTTGCAGCTTTGAAATTGCGGCTCCGGGCACCATAGTAGCCTTTGGCCTGCTTTACTACCTTACGATGACGTCTGTGTCGAGGCACAGAACTATTTGCTCTCGGCATCTTTTACTCCTTTTAGATTCCAAGCATCTTGCGGACGCGTTTTTCTTCAGCGCTGGAAACGAATCCTGCGAGACGCATTTTTCGTTTAACGCTGTTGCTCCGCCTGATAAGCATGTGTCTATGGTTTGCTTTGTTACGTCGAATGCGTCCGGTTCCAGTTAACTTGAACCGCTTTGCTGCGCTTCGACGTGTTTTCATCTTAGGCATTCGCTTCTCCTACTTTGCAATGTACATGAGGGAAATTCTCCGTCCCTCTAATTCTGATTGTTCTTCGGCTTCGGCAATATCACCCAGTAAGGCATTCACCCGCGCTAATATAGAGTCTCCTAAATCTTCGACGCGAGATAACTCTCGCCCCCGAAACATTACCGTTATTTTTAATTTACAGCCGTCTGATAGAAATTTTCTTCCCAGGTTCATTTTAGTTTGTAGATCATGTTCACCAATTCCAGGCCGAACTCGAAGTTCTTTGATTTTGATAACATGTTGTTTTTTTCTGCTATTTTGTCGTTTTTTCTTGGCCTCATATTTGATTTTACCAAAATTTAATATTTTACATACCGGTGGTGTTGCGTTTGGAGCAACTTCAACCAAATCAAGACCAGCTTCCTGGGCTTTTGTTATTGCTTCATCAATGTTAACAATACCTAATTTTGTGCCATCTTCGGTAATGAGCATCACTTCCGAAGCTGTTATTTTATCGTTTATACGTGTTTTTATCTTTTTTCCGATTATGAACTCCTTTGTTTTATTTCTTCTTGTAATGTATGAATCAAATCATTTAACGGCATGGGTCCCAAATCGCCTTGATGCCTTCTTCGAACAGAAACCGTACCGGCTTCCGCTTCTTTTTCGCCGACGATGAGCATGACATTAATTTTATTTAATTCTGCATGGCGGATTTTAGCTCCGATTTTATCTGCTTTTCCATCCAGTTCAACGCGAAAACCGCTTGAACTTAATTCGTCTACGACATTTGATGCATACTCGATTACTTTATCTGACACAGGCAATACAGTGATTTGAACAGGCGCTAACCAGAGAGGAAAGTCGCCGCCACAGTGTTCAAGATACACACCGAAAAAACGCTCTATTGAACCTAAAATAGCCCGATGAATCATGACGGGTTGTTTATCAGATCCATCTTGAGCAATGTACTTCAAATTAAATCGTTCAGGAAGGATAAAATCAAGTTGAACGGTTGCCAACTGGTGATCCCTTTTCAATGCATCTTTTACATGAAAATCGATCTTAGGCCCATAAAACGCTCCTTCTCCCTCCTCGACGGTAAATTTGAAGTCAGATTTTTCAAGTAATTTATTTAAAGTATCTTCAGCTGAATCCCAAAGTTTCGCATCACCCAATGCTTTTGCCGGCTTTGTACTTAAAGCGACTGTTATATCATCAAAATTGAACGCTTTATACACCTCCTGAATCATTTCGAAAAGAAGGCTTATTTCTTCCCCGATTTGTTCAGGCATACAAAAAATGTGCGCATCATCTTGAGACATACTTCTCACACGTGTCAGTCCGGATATCACTCCGGCTTTTTCAGCTCGATGCAGACGGCCAAAATCTGCCATACGAATGGGAAGATCACGATATGAATGAAGTTCATGACTATAAATCAACGTATGACCGGGGCAATTCATGGGTTTTAAACCAAATTCTCTTTCTCCCATTTCCATGCTAAACATATTATCAATAAACATTTCATAATGTCCCGACTGCTTCCATAACTCCATATCAAATATTTGCGGGCTGATCACTTCTTTATAATCGTATTTTTTATACAATTCACGCATAAAATCCACCAGTCCATTGTACACAACAGTGCCCCTTTCAGTAAAAAATGGACTCGCTGGGGATAATGGATGAAAGAAAAAGAGATTGAGTTCTTTACCTAATTTGCGATGATCCCGTTTCTTTGCTTCTTCCAAATTATGTAAATATTCATTTAACCCTTTTTTAGAACTAAAAACAGTGCCATAAATACGCTGAAGCATTTTATTATTTTCATCTCCACGCCAATACGCTCCGGACGTACTTAACAATTTGAAATATTTTATTTTCCCCGTTGAAGGAACATGAGGACCTCTGCATAAATCCAGAAAATCATCTTGCTGATATGCTGATATGGTTTCATTCTCATTGATTTGCTCAATGATTTCTACTTTATAATCCTCACCCATTTCTTTGAATGTTTTTAGTGCCTCATTTCGTTTCAATTCCTGACGGGTAATTGTAAAGTCACTTTTTGCCAACTCTTTCATTTTGGCTTCAATTTTTTCCAAATCTTCATCCGAAAATGTGCTGTCAATATCGAAATCATAATAAAAACGGTTTTCGATGGCCGGTCCGATGGTGACTTTAGCGTCCGGAAACAATGCCTTAACAGCTTGCGCCAATAGATGGGCGGTGCTATGCAAAAGTACATCATGCCCTCCTGCTGAATCTCCGGTGACTATTTCGACTTTAGCGTCGTGATGAATCGGAATGGTTAAATCCGTAAACCGGCCATTAATCGTTGCGGCAACTGCAGCGTCGGCTAAACGAAGACCGATACTTTCAGCTATTTGCAATGAATTTATACCTGCTGGAAATGAACGTGTAGATTTGTCCGGGAATGTTATAGTAATGTCATTCATGTGTTATAGGGTTGGAAATACAAATCAAAAAGTCGTGCAGATGTACGTCAGCGAATGCGGAACAAGCCCACAAAGGAGTAAAGTCATATATGTTTTATTTTTCACAATTAAATGTTTATTGTTTCTTAACGTGGGCGATACTGGACTTGAACCAGTGACCTCTTGCATGTCAAGCAAGCACTCTAACCACCTGAGCTAATCACCCAAATTTATGACTAAATAAGCCGACGAATTTAATGCTTTTAAGAGGGAAAAATAGAAAGATTTATAAAAATTAATTATCGGAAATTGATTGAAATGTTTCCGTATAGGCGATAGGATTATGAAGCATTTCGTTCGCTTTTTCAATGAAATCATCATGTTGAATATTAAAGTGAATTCTTCCCTTATTACCGCCATAGATTTGAGCGAAGTTTGAGTAAACTCCATTCTCAAGATCGCTATATTCTGCCTCAAACAAAGATTCAGTTTGATCTTGAATAAATTCCTTAATTGACTTGAAGGCATCATTCAATTTTGCATTATTTTCGTCATATTTTTTTAGCTTTTCAACGCTTTCTTCAAACTGAGTCTGGCCGTCGATTTTGACGTCTAAATCCTTCTCGGATAAGTAATCAGAAAATAAAATCATCATGTTTGTATCATTTAAGACATCATCCATAGTCGAATATTTATTTTTATTATCACGAGCGAATGAAAAGAAATAACTCTTTCTCCAGCATTCTCTTGTTAATGGCCCTACTTTGGTGTCATCAATAACAAAGTCAGGATAAATTCCACCCCCGCCTTTCACGCTTCTTCCTGCTTTGGTCGTGAATACTGTATCTTTATCCGCTTTACTCACAATCACATCTTCATTTAAATAATTCGGTTTTTGTATTAATCGACCGCTGGGGATATAATATTTAGCTGTGGTGACTTTTAATGAGCGTTTTTTATCAATTCCGAATATCGATTGAACGAGACCTTTTCCGAACGATCTCTTTCCAATGATAATCCCCCTATCCAAATCTTGGATGACTCCGGAAACAATCTCGCTAGCGGAAGCGCTGCCTTCATTGATCAAAACGGCTATTTTTATATTTTCATCTAAAATTGGATTTTTCTTGGAGATAAATTCCCGGTTAGAGTCCTTATTTCTCCCTTTTGTGGTAAGAAGCTTTTCGCCCTTAGGTACGATTAATTCAAGAATTTCTATGGCAGAAGAGAGTAAACCACCCGGATTATTTCGCAGATCCAGAATTAAGTTTTCCATATTCTGATCCATTAAGGATCGAAGCGCTGATTCCATTTCTTGTGAGGCATTTTTCGAAAAACGCGACAACACAATATAACCGGTGTTTTCATCAATCATTTCTGCATAAGGGACATCATGCACTTTTATATCGGCACGGGTCAGATGAAAATCAATCGATTCATCCTCTCCCAAGCGCTTGATCGTTAACACAACATTGGTGCCCTTCCGTCCGCGAATCAGCTTTGCCGCTTCGTTTAAATTCAAATCCTTTGTTTTCTTTTCATCAATTTTGATTATGACATCTCCACTCAAAATACCGGCACGCTGGGCGGGAGAATCATCCATGGGAGAAATAACGGTTAAAAGGTCATCTCGTTTGCCAAGTTGTATCCCAACACCGCCATATTTACCCCGGGTAAGCAAGTCCAACCCATCCCGTTCTTCCGATTCAAGATATACTGTGTAAGGATCGAGGTCAGATAACATTTTGTTGATGCTTGTTTTGGTAAACGTTTCCATATTGAGTTCGTCAGCATAATTGACGATAAGATGTTTATAAACTTCATTCAGAATGCGTTGCGATTTGGCAATACTCCGATACGTGTCGGAATTGGAAGCGCCTATAATAATAAAAATAAAAACAGTTAATAATAAACTGATAAATATCTTCTTCTTTGAATTAAAAATGGTCATTAATGGAAAAATCTCCTTTTTATTTCTTGCCAAATAATACGATGAATGTCTTCAATGGTTTCATGCCCGTCAACAATCATAATTCTTTCCGGAAAGCGTTTTGCGAGTCCCAGATACATTTTACGCACTTTTTTCTGCAATTCCAGGCCTGCCTTTTCAATACGATCCGGTTCTGAAGAATGGCGTCTTCGAAACCCTTCTTCAGGTAATACGTCTACGATAAAGGTTAAGTTAGGGTGTAATTCTGCCGTGGCAAAGTCATTTAATTTTATCAACCAATCTAGGTCAAGGTTTCGTCCGCCACCTTGATATGCCAGTGTTGAATCTGCATAACGGTCGGCAATCACCCAATTGCCTATATCCAAGTTTGGAATAATAACTTCATCGGTCAATTGAGCCCGGCTTGCCGTCATTAATAATGATTCCGTCCGATCCTGGAGTTCGTCCATTCCTTTGGTTAATAAAATTTCACGAATGGATTCTGAAATGCGTGTTCCGCCCGGTTCTCTTACCAGGATTGTTTTACATCCTTTTTTATTCAATTTCTCCAGAATCAGTTTGGCTTGCGTGGATTTCCCACAGCCATCAATTCCTTCGAATGAAATAAACCGTGCTTTACTTGAAATAGACATTGGGATCGTCCTTACCAATCATTAATACACATTCACCTTTGGGTGATTTATTAGAAAAGTACGAAATTAATTCCGAAACTGTTCCACGAATTATTTCTTCGTGCATTTTGGTCAATTCCCTGGCTAACACAGCCGGCCTGTCTCCAATAACGGAATAAATGTCTTTCAACGTCCGGGCAATGCGGTGGGGACTTTCAAAAAATACAATGGTAGCGCCTTCATTTTTAATGGCCTCTAATCTCTTCTTTCGCCCTTTCTTCGAAGGGATGAATCCTTCAAAAAGGAATCGGTCGGTGGGCAGACCGGAAGAAACCAGCGCAGTCAGTAATGCTGAACTTCCGGGAATACTTTCAATCCTGATTTTTTCATCGATTGCAGCGCGAACCAGCTTATAAGCCGGATCGCTGACGCCGGGAGTTCCCGCATCCGAGATGACAGCCACATCAGACCCGCTTTGCAGCGTTTCAATGATTTTAGGAATACGGGTAAAACGATTATGCTCATAATAACTAATCATGGGTGTGTGAATGTGATAATGAGACAGCAATATTCTGGAATGACGTGTATCTTCCGCTGCAATGAGCGAAACGGATTGCAGAATCTCCACTGCCCGGTATGTAAAATCCTTTAAGTTACCGATGGGAGTTGCAACAAGATACAGGGTTCCCGATGTTCGGGAAGACGTCACAGTTTCTTCAATGCAGTTTGAATGATGGCTAATCCTGTATCAATCTCATCTTTGGTAATATTCAAATGCGGACGGAAGCGTATGGATTTATGACCACAACCCAGCATCAGGGCGCCTTCGTCAGCAATGTGATTGATTAATTGGTCTCTTGTTTCACCATCCGGAAGATCGAATGCACAGAATAGTCCACGGCCCCTCACATTTGAAACAGGCGCATTGTCAGACTGCAATTCATGAAGTTTAGATAGTAAATATTCACCATTTTCTGCAGCTTTCCGGACTAATCCCTCTTTTTCTATGACATCCAAATAAAGTGTGAACCTGACCATATCAACAATATTTCCGCCCCAGGTAGAGTTCAGCCTGCTGGATTCGTGGAACACGTTGTTTTCCACTTCATCAAGCCGTGTTGAAGCGAAAATACCGCAAACCTGCGTCTTCTTCCCAAAGCAGATAATATCCGGACGGCAATCATCGCTAAAGTGTTGGTAAGCCCACATTTTCCCGGTCACACCGACGCCTGTTTGAACTTCATCATAAATGAGTATAATATCATTTTCATCGCAGATGGTTCGTAATTCACGGAAAAATTCTTCCCGAAAATGATTATCGCCGCCTTCACCTTGTATAGGTTCAATGATCATTGAGGCGATATCATCGGGATTGGCTGCAATGGCCGCTTTGATTTCTGCAGTCGATTGAGCTTCCGCTTCCACAACAGCCGCTTCATTGATGGGAAATGTCAATTTTGGACACGATACTCTCGGCCAATCGAATTTGGGGAAATACAATGTTTTTCGTGGATCCGGTGAATCCGTAAGGGACATGGTATATCCGGAACGGCCATGAAAACATTCCTTAAAATGGATAACCTTACTCCCCTTCTCACCTTTACCGGCTGCGATATTTTTTCTGACTTTCCAGTCAAACGCCGCTTTGAGTGCATTTTCCACTGCCAGAGTTCCGCCTTCTACATAAAAGGCATAGGGTAAATAATCCGGTTGAACCACACGACCCATTGCATCCACAAACTCTGCCATTTCTGTGGAATATATATCCGAATTGGTGACCTTATTCACAGCGGCAGATGTTAACCTGTCTTTATTTTCAATAACATAAGGATGGTTATACCCAATGGATAAGGATGCGAACATGGAGAATAAATCCAAGTATTCTTTGCCATCACGGGCATCCACCATCCATGATCCATGGCTTTTTTTCAGGTCTATAACTT
>JADFRD010000007.1 GCA_022561485.1 Fidelibacterota bacterium
GGAATGGCTGGAGCGAAAAAGCGCAGCGGTCTCGCTGAATGGGTGAACTCACCGGTCGTGAGATTTTCACTTTCTGAATTTTTGTTGTGTAAAATTACTTTCATTTTACTCCCAAAATCAATAATAATGCTTCGCGCTACTCACGTCTGGTGCAGTGAATTGTTAGCTGGCACTTATTGTACTATCACTCAATTCAAATTCTTACCGCCTCAAACGATCCACGATTGGTAATTCCAACAATACTTAGCCAAATCCACTCGCCCTCATAGTAACCATCTTCAATTATTCCGATTAGTTGAAGATTGTTGTCAGCATATTGGGGGTTCAACTCAACCCAAACCCTTCCTTGATCAATTCCACCAATGAGATTGCCACTTCCTACTTGGGGACCGATGTTCTGCGGATTCCCAATTTTTTCGAGATGCCATTCACCCGTGATGTGTAGTGAATCTTCATAATTAAGCGTAAGCCAACCTTTGACGATTGCCACTCCTGTTGTATCGTAGCTTTTATATTGATAAGCACCTGTGGGAATGGGCCCTACGCTGGTGTCATCCGAATTATTTTTACAACTAGGAATAGGACCAGTCATTATGGCAACCATGGTGATTAAGATTAATTTTTTCAAAATTTCCTCCAATTCATATAAAGTGGTACCAGCTAACTTGTTTTTAACCCGCCAATTGTCCGTATAAATACACTAATTACGAGTATTCCCCGGGAAAATACAGAATGGTGATTTTCTTTCTCTAATCTTGTATGCATTATATTTTATTCTCCGTTTGATACTTATCCCTAACCTATTTTGTAAAATCCTCACAATAATTAATCAACTTCCATTAATATCTTTTAAAATCCATGATCAAGTTAAAACAGAAAAGTGAATTATTCAAATCAGCCATACATATCCCCTGATTGCCCGGCTTGTGCGTTTACCAGCCTCTGGATGGCCTGTCTGCCGCTTGCCTGCCTTAGGCATGGAATGGCATGGCCATGGTCTGCAATCGGGCGGGATTTTTGCTTCTCTCCAACATCTCCCAACTAACATCTAACATCTTCCATAATCCATCTTCCCTGTTCCATAAAATTCCCCACCCCCTTCCTTGATTCACAGTTCGGATGCTCAGTATATTCACGGGCTATTTTTTAACCAATAATTCAACCTAAATAACTATTTAAATGTTAAACCCATTTTCTATACCCAAGCCGGTCAATGAACCTATAAAAGATTATGCTCCTGGTTCTCCGGAAAAAGAGACTTTATTAGCCAAAATTAAAGAAGTAAAATCACAAATAATTGATATTCCCCTCATGATTGGCGGGGAAGAAATTCGTACAGGCAATACAGCCAATTGCGTCATGCCCCACGACCACGACCATGTTTTGGCCACATACCACCAAGCGGGTGAAAAAGAAGTAAAAATGGCCATTGACGCCTCGCAAGAAGCATGGCAAACATGGTCCAAAACCAGTTTGGAAGAACGTGCAGAAATATTCCTAAACGCCGCCGACCTATTGGCCGGCTCCTGGCGGGATATAGTGAATGCTTCCACCATGCTCAATTTGAGCAAGAACGTTTACCAAGCCGAAATTGATTCTGCCTGCGAACTGATTGATTTTCTTCGATTTAATCCCTGGTTTGCCAAAGAGCTAGCTTCCCATCAACCAATGTATTCCCCGGAGCCAACCAAAAACCGGTCGGAACTTCGACCGTTAGAAGGCTTTATTTTTGCTGTCTCACCATTTAATTTTACATCCATCGGCGGCAATCTCCCCTCCGCACCTGCATTGATGGGAAACACCGTGCTTTGGAAACCGGCATCCAGCGCCGTACTGCCGGCATACTATTTAATGCTTTTATTCAAGGAAGCCGGCCTGCCGGATGGTGTTATCAATTTTATTCCCGGCCGGGGTTCACACGTTGGGCCAAATGTCATGAAAAGCCCATTGCTTGCCGGAGTACATTTTACCGGTTCTACGGCTGTTTTCCAGAATATGTGGAAAGAAATTGGTGAAAACATTCAACACTATCATTCCTACCCCCGCATTGTGGGTGAAACGGGAGGGAAGGATTTCTGTATCGCCCATGAGTCTGCCGATACCGATGTACTGGCTACGGCGATGGTGCGAGGTGCGTTTGAATATCAGGGACAAAAATGTTCTGCCATGTCCCGGGCTTATATTCCCACAACCATCTGGGATGAAGTGAAAGAGAAATATCTGGCTCAAATCAATACAATTAAAATGGGTGATCCTGAAGATTTCACCCATTTCATGAATGCGGTGATCGATAAAGCTTCTTTTGATTCCATCACGGAATTTATCGACTTTGCCAAAGCGTCTGACGAAGCTGAAATAATCACCGGCGGTGGGTATGATGATTCGAAAGGATATTTTATCGAACCCACGACCATTTTAACAGATAATCCAAAATTCCGAACGATGTGTGAAGAAATCTTCGGACCTGTCTTGACGATTTATTTATATGATCCAAATGAATGGACGGAAACACTAGAGATTGTGGACTCCACATCAGAATATGCACTGACAGGTTGTGTAATGGCCAAAGATAAAAACGCTATTGATGAAGCAACCAAAGCGCTCACTCATTCCGCCGGTAACTTTTATATCAATGACAAACCCACAGGCGCAGTGGTAGGCCAACAGCCTTTTGGCGGAAGCCGCGCTTCGGGAACGAATGATAAAGCAGGATCCATGTTCAACCTGATTCGTTGGGTTTCTCAGCGAACGATCAAAGAAAATTTCGATCCGCCGAAAGATTACCGTTATCCTTTTATGGCTGAAGAATGACTGGTAGATCGGTAACTGGTAGAGCAGTAACTGGTAGAGGGCCTGCCCGCCGGAGGTACGTAGGCGGGGTAACTGGTAGAGTGCCTGCCCGCCGAGGCGGGGTAACTGGTAGAATAGTAATATGACCGAATACAAAATTCCAAAAATAAATGAAAAAGAGTATATCAGTGAACCTGATCGATACAGGTTGGATGATTTTGAAGTTTATCAACTAGCACGCAAGTTCAGAAAAAAAGTATATGTTATCATTAATCAATTACCAAGTGATGAAAAGTACAATTTGACAAGCCAAATGCGTGACGCAATTATATCTGTTACAAATAATATTGCTGAAGCTCATGGCCGTTGGCATTATAAAGAATCTATTCAATTTTGCCGTATCGCTCGAGGTTCGACTGAAGAAATTATTGATGACCTTAATATTTGTATTGACCAAAACTATTATGATATTGAAAAATGTTTGAAGTATAAAGATGCTGGATATGAATTAGTCAAAAAAATAAATAGTTATATTGCATATCTTAATAAACAAAGAAATCAACATTAATCTTAACCCATGACTGCTCACCAGCTACCAATAACCACTCACTGACAATGAAAAAATTTATTATTTGCCTTCTTCATTTTAGACAATATTTCGGTTTTACCTAAATCCTGATTTACGATTAACCGTTTTCATTCATAACTATTAAAACAATCACAAATTAAAGGATTTAAAAATGAAACCAATTAAAACAATCATTATGGGCGCCGCAGGGCGTGATTTTCACAATTTCAACGTTGTTTACCGAAATAACAATAATTATGAAGTCGTTGCATTTACTGCTGCACAGATTCCGGATATCGAAGGCAGAATGTATCCAAGCGTTCTTTCAGGTCCATTGTATCCTGAAGGTGTTCCCATTTTTGATGAAAACAACCTTGAGGATTTAATTAAAGAACACAGTATCGAAGAAGTGGTCTTCTCATATTCAGATATTTCTCACGAAGCAGTCATGCATAAGGCTTCCAGGATTATTGCCACCGGCGCACATTTTAAATTACTGGGTGGAGAGCAAACAATGATCAAGTCTACCAAACCGGTGATTTCAATCTGTGCAGTCAGGACCGGATGTGGTAAAAGCCAAACCACCCGTAAAGTGGCGGAAATATTGAAAGAAGCAGGAAAAAAGGTGGCTGCCATTCGTCATCCAATGCCATATGGAGACTTAACCAAACAAGGCGTACAGCGGTTTGCATCCATAGACGATTTGAAAAAACATGATTGTACCATTGAAGAAATGGAAGAATATGAACCCCATATCATGCAGGGAACGATCGTTTTTGCCGGTGCTGACTACGAAGCCATTATTCGTGAAGCAGAAAAAGAAGCGGATATCATCTTGTGGGACGGTGGAAATAATGATATGCCATTTTATAAACCGGATTTGTCCATTGTCGTCACGGATCCTCATCGTCCCGGACATGAATTAACCTATTTTCCCGGCGAAACGAATTTATTGATGGCCGATGTTGTTGTAATCAATAAAGTAGATACGGCTGATCCGGCAGGTATTGAAACGGTTAGGACTAATATAAAAATGGCAAATCCGAATGCGGTAATCATTGAGGCAGATTCACCTGTTACTGTCGATAACCCTGACATGATTTCCGGGAAAAGAGTTCTGGTGGTGGAAGACGGTCCGACATTGACCCATGGCGAAATGAAAATTGGCGCCGGTACCGTCGCTGCTGAAAAGTTCGGTGCATCTGAAATGGTAGATCCCCGCCCTTATCTTACCGGTAAATTGATTGAAACGTTCGAACAATATCCGAATATCGGTACATTGCTTCCCGCCATGGGTTATGGCAGTGAACAGATCAAAGATCTAGAAGACACGATCAATAAAACAGATTGTGATCTTGTGATTATTGGGACTCCCATTGACTTGCGCAGAATTGTAAATATTACCCATCCTACCGCTCGGGTCACTTATGATCTGCAGGAAAGAGGAAATCCAAATATTCAAGATGTGTTGAAATCATTTATTTGATGAAAAAAACAGCCATTATAGCCCTAGGCGGAAACGCTCTTTCACCCAAAGAAGAGGCAGGTACGATTTATGAACAATTTGCCCATACCCGGGAAAGTTTATCAGAGATCATGGAATTTATTCACCAGGATTATAATCTGTGTTTAACGCATGGAAATGGCCCGCAAGTTGGCGATGAATTGCTTCGTATGGATTTAACCCATGATGTCGTACCCCCATTACCGTTGGGTGTATGTGTCGCCGGGACCCAAGGTACCATTGGCTATATGATTCAACAATCATTTCAAAATGCATTACGTGAAGAAAATGTAGATCGTGAAGTAGTCACCCTTGTCACTCAAGTTATGGTAAATGCAAATGATCCCTCCATTTCTGACCCATCAAAATATATTGGTACACGATATAATGAAGATGAAGCAAAAACCATGGCAGAAAAATTTAACTGGACTGTAAAGGAACAGGAACCCGGAGAATGGCGCCGGGTAGTTCCCTCCCCTGATCCTGATTTCATCATGCACGGAATTTCCATCAGGACATTAGTTGAAGCTGGAACAATCGTCCTTGCTGCCGGCGGGGGTGGAATACCGGTTTATAATAATGAAAATAATAAACTGGAAGGATTGGATGCTGTCATTGATAAAGATTTAACCGCTGCTAAGCTTGGACGTGTTATTCGAGCCCATGAATACTATATTATAACAGATGTTGATCAGGTTTATCTGAATTATCAAACTGATAATCAAAAGCCTATTCGTAAAATGTCAGTCAATGAAGCTAAACAATATCAACTGGATGGACAATTCCAAAAAGGCAGCATGTGGCCGAAAATCAGATCAGCTATATATTTCTTAAAACATCATGGTGAAAAAGTCATTATAACAAATATCCAAAATGTTCGTAAAGCCATGCTGGGTGAAGCAGGCACAACCATAGTGAAATCATAAATGAATTAACATTACACCACACATGAATGTCAACGGTGGTCAATATTTATCACCACCCTCCCGCCGGCCACATTTGAAATTAGAAGAAAGGGGCGGGCAGGCGAGACCCCTCCTCATACGAGGAGGGGATTTAGGGGAGGTGGAAATCATTTTGAAGAGAAAAACCAATTTGGAAAAATATACAGGTTTTAACACCATCCTATTAAACGAACGGTGAAAAAAGAAAGTAATTCAATTGAAACTGAAATGGAAAAAGAATAATGAAAATACACGAATATCAGGCCAAGGAGCTGTTTCGTAAGTATCATGTCAGTGTCCCAGATGGATTTGTTGCCTTCTCTGTGTTTGAAGCACTTGTAGCCTATGATCGACTGAATGTTGGAACCGCAGTCGTAAAAGCGCAAATTCACGCCGGTGGCCGCGGAAAAGGCGGTGGTATAAAACTGGCTCACTCTCGAGATGAAGTTAAAGAATTCGCATCCCAAATTCTGGGGATGAATCTGGTGACACATCAAACAGGTCCGGAAGGGAAAGAAGTTCAACGAATACTCATTGAATCAGGTATTGATATTGCCAGGGAATTATATGCTGGAATTGTTCTCGACAGAGCAAAAAGCCAATTCGCATTCATGGTTTCAACTGAAGGCGGTGTCGAAATCGAGAAAGTAGCTGCAGAAACTCCGGAAAAGATTATCAAAGAATGGATCGATCCGGATATTGGACTTACGGAAATCCAAGCTCGCAATCTCGCTGAAGCGTTGAGTTTGTCCGGAAAACAAATTGATTCTGCCGTTGTTATTTTTACAGCATTATGGACTCTTTTTTCTGAAAACGATTGTTCATTGGTTGAAATAAATCCATTGGTTGTCACAACCGATAATGATGTAATGGCGCTGGATGCAAAAATGAATTTTGATGATAATGGTCTTTTTCGCCATCAGGAATTGCTGGATTACCGTGACGTCAGTGAAGAAGACCCTGCTGAATTGGAAGCGGGAAAATTTAATCTTAATTACATTAAACTGGATGGCAATGTTGGCTGCATGGTTAACGGAGCCGGTCTGGCTATGGGAACCATGGACATTATTAAATTATATGGTGGAGAACCGGCAAACTTTTTGGATGTCGGCGGTGTAGCGAATCCTAAAACGGTTGCCAATGGATTTAAAATCATATTATCCGATCCAAATGTAAAATCAATCTTGATCAATATTTTTGGTGGAATCGTTCGTTGCGACCGTGTGGCTCAAGGAGTGATTGATGCCATGGAAACAATGGAAGTAAATGTTCCGGTTATTATACGGCTGGAAGGAACAAATTCAAAACAAGCAAGGGAATTATTGGAAAAATCACCACTGGAATTTTTAGTCGCAACCAGCCTGGCGGATGCGGCCAAAAAAGCGGTCGTTTCAGCGATAGGAGGTGCGCAATGAGTGTATTGGTTGGAAATGACACACGGCTGATTATCCAAGGGATTACCGGTTCTGAAGGATCATTTCATGGAGGTCAGATTAAGGAATACGGTACAAATCTGGTTGGGGGAGTAACACCGGGCAAAGGCGGGCAAGACGCACTGGGTGTTCCTGTGTTTAATACGGTGAAGGAAGCAAAGGAAGCGACGGGAGCAAATACATCTGTGATTTTCGTTCCTCCGGCATTTGCCGCCGGCGCAATCATAGAAGCAGCTGAAGCCGGTATTGAATTGGTCATTTGTATTACGGAAGGTATTCCTACTGCCGATATGGTGAACGTGAACCATACAATCAAAGATTTACCCACCCGATTAGTTGGACCCAACTGCCCGGGTGTCATTTCACCTGGTAAGGCAAAAGTGGGTATTATGCCTGGTTTTATTCATCAGCCTGGAACCGTTGGAGTTGTTTCGCGATCAGGAACCTTAACCTATGAAGCTGTGCATCAACTGGTGGCAGTTGGTTTGGGCCAATCCACGTCCGTAGGTATCGGCGGTGATCCGATTATTGGAACAACATTTATAGATATGCTGTCATTATTTGCTGAAGATGATGAAACGGAAGGCATCGTTTTAATCGGTGAAATTGGCGGTACTGCCGAGGAAGAAGCGGCTAAATGGGTTGTAGATAATCAATTGAAAAAACCGATAGTGGCTTTTATTGCAGGACAAACGGCTCCTCCCGGACGGCGCATGGGTCATGCCGGCGCCATCATTGCCGGAGGGAAAGGAACCGCATCGGAAAAAGCTGCCGCCCTTCAAGATGCAGGAATATCTGTTATTAAAAGCCCTGCTGAAATTGGAACGACTATGGCTAAATTACTCCATTCATAAAATGGAATTTGATAGAAGGAGAACTTCTTGAATAATAAAACATTGGCGATTATTAAACCGGATGCTGTTGGAAACGGTTTTACAGGAAAGATCATGGACAGGATCATTTCTTCCGGATTTAGCATTAAAGCAGCTCGTTTACTCCATTTGAGCCGTGAACAGGCAGAAAGATTTTATGAAGTGCATAAAGAACGTCCGTTTTACCAAGACCTTGTTGATTTCATGACGTCCGGTCCCTGTATGCCCATGGCACTTGAAAAAGAAAATGCAGTTGCAGAATTTCGACAATTGATCGGAGCAACCAACCCGGTGGAAGCTGCTGAAGGCACCATCAGAAAAGATTTTGCTGAAAGTGTACAGAATAATGCAGTCCATGGATCTGACTCTGATAAAAATTCTGAAAAAGAAATTGCATTTTTCTTTTCTTCCAATGAAATTCTCAATTAACGAAATGGGGACTTATTCTGTCTTACAGACCTAAAATACATATCATCCCGGCAGTCATCAGTATTCTCATTATCTTTTCGGGATGTGGAAAAGATGCAATTACCGGTAAAACCGGTGAGACCGTAGAATTGAATGCACACATTCCGGAAGATAGCGATGATTTGGATTATATATGGAGCATCGTAAACCAGCCGGATGCATCTTTACTGAATCTCAGCGCTTTCGACTATAGTGAAAACCGATCTACCGTCACATTTATACCGGATAAATCAGGAAAATATGAACTGGAAGTCAATGTGTTTCAATATGGTGATGAACTTTCAGTTCAAACATTCATCATCGATATTGAGGAGGGAGATACCGCCCCTCCACCTGTAGAACCCGTATCAAAAGAAGAAGAATGGGTTGAAGATGATCGTGACAATAAGTGGTTTGAAGAAGAAGAAATTATTATAGAAGAAACGGTTCAGGAGATATCGGAAGTCACTGAAGTGGCTGAGGCTATTGAAGTAATTGAAGAAGCGGTGGATGTAGTGATCATAGAAAAAGCGCCTCCTCCCCCGCCGCCATCTCCAAAACCTGTCATCCGCCCCGGTTCGACCATTCCAAAGATATCAGAACGATTTACCATTCAAGTTGCATCCAAAAAAGTGTTATCTGATGCGGAAATAGTTGCGGCCGGTTTAATCGATAATGGGTATGATGCCTATATCCAAAAAGCATACTTCAAAGAAACGGATGAAGTCTGGTTCAGAATCCGCATTGGAAGCTATGATAGCCGGGAAACGGCCACACAAGTTGCAAAATCTATTTCAAAAAAACGCGGTCTATCAACCTGGGTTGATTTTGTCCGTTATGAAGAATAATCAATAAGGAGAAATAAAATGAGTCCCATGAAACTGTATTTTGATGTAAGAGATATTTTTCGTGCGCCAAGACTGGCTTTAAGCGGTAAAAAAATACTCGTATTTACCGAAGCATTGCTCATTGGTTATGCTGCGTATCTAATTTTAACCTATATATCCTTTGGATTAGCCGGATATACATTCTCCGATACATTGAGCCGTTATGGATTATATCCCTGCCTGTACGGAAATCCCGGTCCCTGGTATGCTTACCTGATGTATTGGATCGGTACAATAATACTTTTATTGGCGATTAATTTTGGCTGTACTGCTGTTTCAAGGATTACATACAAACAATTGAAGGGTGATGAATTCTTTTCATCTGGTGATGCATGGAAATACGTTAAAAAACACTGGTATCCGGTGGTTTTTACATCCGTCTCATTTATATTGATTTTGGCCTTTTTCTTTGCCCTTGCAGCCTTTTTTGGACTATTGGGTAAGATTCCATTTGTTGGCGAATTTTTATTTGTCATTCCCTATCTCTTGTACTTCTTTGGCGCCATTTTCACCATTTATACAGCAATCGTATTTGGTGTTTCTTTTTTATACACTCCATCTATCATTAGCGCTTATGAAGAAGACACCATGGGAACCGTTTTTAATTCATATTCCATTACCTGGTCCCAGCCCTGGAGAATCATCCTTTATCATCTGGTACTGTTACCCATTGGAATTCTGGCCATAAAGATATTTTCATTGGTTTGGATCGGTGGCTTTAAACTGATCAACTTGTTTTTCGGATTAGATTGGTTAATGGGTTCTAAATTGTCCAACATTGTTGCATATGCTGTCAATGCTATTTGCCCTGAAAATTTATGCAATTGGGTGTCTTCTTGCTTGGGATCACACATCAGTAGTTTATGTCTACATAGTTCAGGATGTTCATTTGTACAAAATGTAGATTTAGCGACCCTTTCCGGAACGGAGACATTTGCCGGTGTTATTTTAGCCATTTTCCTGTTCTTATTACTCTTGTCGGCCATTTCATATTTCCTTTCCATTTTCTCTGTCGGTGAAACGCTCATGTTTGTCATATTTAAAAAGAAATCAGATGATGATAATATCCTGGAACGAAAAGATGAAGACGAACTTGAGGAAGAAGATGATTCCGATTTCTCAATTGATGAAACCAAAGAAGATGATAATGCAGAAAGTGATGAAAAGACTGAAACGGATGAACCAGATGATAAACCAAATTCTTCCGACGAAGAAAAATAAAATTAAGTCAATTTTCAATCTGTAATTAAACTTGGAAACACTTATTCAAAAGAAGTATTTTCCCGCCCTGAAAAATGAAAGTTTTCCGCTCCGAACTACAAGTCGGACTGAAAAAGAAGCTATTTGAAATTCCCAGCAAATCTATGGAACAGGATTCTATCCGGTTTTACGAGAATTCAATCAAATGCTCGATCAGTTCTGAAAAATCTCCTCATGGATATTATTTAAGAGGTGAGTTGAACATTCCATTTTTGGAACAATGTGATCGATGTTTAGCTGACTTCAAGACTGAACATAATGTAGATTTCTCCATCTTGTTTACTGATAAAAAAGAACTGGTTACCGATGAAGAATTTGATGTCGTCTATTTCACCAAACAACAAGACAATATAGACATTGCTCCGGTATTAATGGAGTACATGACTTTAGATCGTTCGCTTAAAAAACTGTGCAGGAATGATTGTAAAGGAATATGCCCTTCATGCGGCTGCAATTTCAATGAAGAAAATTGTAACTGTATGAATGACAAAGCTGATCCAAGCTGGGATTCATTGAATAAACTAAACTGATAGAACTCTTTGATAAACCTTATGTGTAAAGAAAAAAGAATTAAAATTTTCCTGATTGAGACGGAATACGTAGCCAATAGCGGTGCTATGGGCAAGTTTTCCAACGAAAAGCAGGCAAATTATAAACTTTTTAATTTGTGCAAAAGATTTTTCAAAGGGTTCTTATAAATAATAAGAATTATCGGAGTATTTTTATGGCTCTTCCTAAAACAAGACAATCAAAAGCCCGTAGCAGAAAACGCCGGACTCATTATAAAGCAGGTCATGTACAAGTTGCCAATTGTCCCAATTGCGGACAGGCAAAAATGCCACACAGAGTCTGCGCAAACTGCGGATATTATCGCGGTCGTCCTGTTATTTCACCAACGGAATAATCCCCTTTTATGAAAATTGCTTTAGATGCTATGGGTGGTGATTTCGCACCCGAGGCAGCAGTGCGTGGTGCCATGGAGGCTCTTCATGCGGCTAATTCCATTGAGGTGTACCTAACGGGGAATGAACAGCTTATAAATGAGTTCCTCCCTTCCCCAAAACCTGATCATTTGCACGTTATCCCCACCACTCAAGTTGTTTCAATGCATGACAAAGGCTCCCGTGTTATTAAAGAAAAACCGGATTCATCCTTAGTCAAAGGGATTGAGTTATTGAAAAACGGCGTTGTGGATGCATTTGTCAGCGCTGGACACACCGGTGCTATATTATCCACTGCTACTCTTTCTCTGGGTAGAATTGAGGGGGCAAAACGACCAGCGCTATGTGCATATATACCAACAGATCTCGGTGGAAAAATACTGTGCGATGTAGGGGCAAACCCTGATGCAAAACCACATCATTTATTACAATTTGCCGTTATGGCGTCTCTATATCTTGATCATGTGGAAGGAATTAAATATCCAAAAATAGGTTTAATTAATATTGGCGTCGAGCCCAGTAAAGGCAGTGAACTTTATCGGGAAACATATAAATTGTTTAAAAATGAATTTCCTAATTTTGTCGGTAATATTGAGGGGCGGAATATTATGACATCCGAAGCAAATGTATTGATTTGTGACGGTTTTGTAGGTAACACCATTATAAAATTTGCTGAAGGTTGGATCACTTTGTTCAGTGATTTAGTCAAAAAGAAAATTAAAGAAAAAGTAACATATCAAATAGGGGCTAAACTTCTGTATCCTGTTTTAAAATCCATTAGCAGTCAATTCGACTATGAAGAGCATGGCGGTTCACCTCTATTAGGCATCAAAGGTGTGTGCATTGTGGCTCATGGAAGCTCCAGTGCAAAAGCGATCAAGAATTCAATTTTACTGGCAAAGAAATGTGTCAATCATCGACTGGTGTCTGATATTCAAATCGGAATTTCCGAACATTTGGGAAACAACAATTGAAAGCTAAAATTACGGCCACCAGCCGTTATTTACCGAAGCGTATCCTGACAAATCAGGATTTGGAAAAAATGGTAGACACAACGGATGAATGGATACGATCCCGGACAGGCATTGAGAAAAGGCATCTTGTTTCCGAAGGAGAAGCCACATCCGATATGGCAGCCAACGTTGCCAGGCAGTTGTTGGAGCGATCAGGAAAAAGCCCTGATGAAATTGATCTTATTATCGTAGCGACAAGCACCCCTGATTATCTGGTTGTATCCACAGCCGCATTGGTTCAAGATAAAATTGGCGCAAATAATGCTTGGGGGTTTGATATTGTAGCCGCTTGTACCGGTTTTGTATATGCTTTGGAGACAGGGGCAAAAATGGTCGAATCCGGTCGATATAACAATGTGATTGTTATCGGTGGCGATACCATGAGTTCTATTATTGATTATACGGATCGAAACACGTGTGTTATTTTCGGCGATGGTGCCGGAGGCGTCTTACTGGAACCCAGTGAGAATGATTATGGCATATTAGACTCCATACTTCACATCGACGGAAGTGGGCACAAATATCTGACTGTCCCGGCTGGCGGGAGTGCTCGACCCGCCTCCAAAGAAACGGTGGAAAAAAGATTGCACTTCATTTACCAAGACGGTAAGACGGTGTTTAAGTTTGCTGTCAAGAACATGGCCAAAGTGAGCAAAGAGATTTTAGATAAGAATGGTCTTGTCGGATCCGATATCAAATTATTTATTCCTCATCAAGCCAATAAACGTATCATAGATGCCGCTGCTAAACGTTGTGGTATGAAAGAAGACCAAGTATTAATCAATGTAAATAAGTACGGAAATACCACTGCCGGTACTATTCCCATTTGCATAGACGAAGCATGGGAAGAAAAACGATTAGAGGAAGGTGATTTACTTTTACTTGCAGCTTTTGGTGGTGGATTTACCTGGGGAAGCATGCTCATCCGCTGGGGAGGTATTTCATGAGTTTAGCTTTTCTTTGTCCGGGGCAGGGCTCACAGAATGTGGGTATGGGCTACGATTTCTACTGTCAATCAGACTTAGCAAAAAAATATTTCAATGCAGCCAATGAAATATTAGATACTGATATTCAATCCATCATGTTTGAAGGTCCGGAAGAAACATTAAAACAAACCCAATACACCCAACCTGCATTATATATCCTCTCTGTGATTATTGGGTCGTTATTAATGGAAAATGGCTTAAAACCTGCCGCTGCTGCCGGGCACAGTTTGGGTGAATATTCGGCTTACACACTCGCTGGAGCATTTGATTTTGAATCAGGATTAACATTAGTGAAAGTCCGTGCGAAAAGTATGCAGAAAGCCGGTGAGGAGAAGCCCGGAACCATGGCAGCCATTATTGGACTGGATGATCAAACAATCACCGAATTAATTGAAAATGTTTCCGGAACGGTTGTTGCGGCCAATTATAATTCACCCGGCCAAGTCGTTATTTCCGGTGAAATTGAAGCAGTTGAAGATGCCATGGCAAAAGCGAAAGAAACCGGGGCTCGAATGGTGAAGCAATTAAATGTAAGCGGAGCATTTCATTCCCCGTTGATGAACAACGCAAGGGATACTCTTGCAGAAATGATTGATTCAATCGAAATTATCGATTCAATGATCCCTGTTTATGTTAATGTTAGTGCAAAACCTGTCACAAAAGCAGACGATATTCGTTTTGCCATGATTATGCAACTGGAAAGTCCTGTGCTCTGGAGCAAGACAATTATGAACATGGCCAGTGATCATATTAGTCATTTTATGGAAGTTGGACCCGGGCGTGTTCTGCAGGGGCTCTGTAAACGAATTAACCGGTCATTAGAAACCAGTGGTATTGAAAAATGGGAGCAACTTGAACATGTTTGATTTAACAAATAAGGTTGCGATTGTTACCGGAGCATCAAGAGGGATTGGAAAATCTATTGCAACTGCTCTATCCCATTCCGGCACTCATGTCGTCTGTGTCAGTCGGAATATCAACGACATTAAATCAGTTGCTGGTTCTTTACCCAACGCGTCTGCATTCGCCTGCGATGTTTCATCTGCAGATGGATTTGATAAACTAGTAAATTCAACTGTTTCTGAACACGGTAAAATCGACATTTTGGTTAATAATGCAGGGATTACCCGTGACGGTTTAATTATGAGAATGAAAACAGAAGATTGGAATACAGTTTTAACCATTAACTTGACAGGTGCATTTAACGGTATTAAAGCGGTCGCAAGACCTATGATAAAACAAAAATCAGGTCGCATTATTAATATTTCATCTGTGGTTGGTTTAACGGGAAATGCCGGTCAAGCTAATTATGCTGCATCAAAAGCCGGATTAATTGGCCTGACCAAAGCCACAGCGAAAGAATTCGCCTCTAGGGGCATCACCGTCAATTGCATCGCTCCGGGATATATTTCTACGGACATGACTAATAAATTAAGCGATGCGGTTAAAAAAGAATTAATAAAACAAATACCCCTCGGACGGATCGGAAATCCGGATGATATTGCCCATATGGTTCTCTATCTTTCATCGGAAGAAGCCGGGTATATCACCGGACAAACTATGACCGTGGATGGCGGTATGGTAATGACATAAAAAAGGAGTAACGTATGTCTTCAACACTTGATAAAGTAAAAGAAGTCGTAATGGATAAGCTTGGCGTCGAAGAAAATCGGATTACTGCTGAAGCTAACTTTATGGATGATCTCGGAGCTGATTCTCTGGATACCGTAGAATTAATCATGCAGTTAGAAGAAGAATTTGGCATCGAAATCCCTGATGAAGATGCCGAAGCCATGACGACTGTCGGTGCTGCAGTAGATTATATTGACAGCAAGAAATAACCGTGTCTAAACGTCGAGTAGTCATCACTGGATTGGGAGCTTTGGCTCCCAACGGTAACTCTGTTAGCAATTTCTGGACCGGACTGTTGGCCGGGAAAAGTGGTATCCAGAATGTCACTTATTTTGATACAACAGAATTCAGTGTCAAGATTGCCGGTGAGTTGTCCGGATTCAATGCGGAAGACTACCTTGACAGAAAAGATATCCGGAAACTCGATCCCTTTTCCATTTACGCACTGATTACAGCTGAAGAAGCCATCAATCATTCCGGATTGGATTTGGATAAAATTGACAGGGATCGAGCAGGAGTCATTATCGGTAGCGGCGTCGGTGGAATTCAAACGCTGGAAGAACAACATCTGGTCTTTCAAAGAAAAGGTCCCAGAAGGATTTCCCCCTTCTTTGTAATTAAAATGATTGCCAATATAGCCGCTGGACAAATTTCTATAAAATTTGGATTACAGGGACCGAATTATACTGTTGTTTCTGCCTGTTCTTCGGCATCGGATGCCATTGGTCAGGCATATCGTAAGATCCAATACGGTGAAACGGATGTGATGATTACCGGTGGTAGTGAAGCATCTGTGACTCCTATGACTATTGCGGGATTTGCAAATATGAAAGCATTGTCTTCATCCAAAAATGATGATCCTGAAAAAGCCAGCCGTCCTTTTGACAAAGATCGTGACGGTTTTGTGTTGGGAGAAGGCGCTGGAATGCTGGTTTTAGAATCACTCGAGCATGCCCGTGCCCGCGGAGCAATTATTCTGGCCGAACTCAATGGCTACGGCGCAACAGATGATGCGTTTCACGTCACTCAGCCGGCTGAAGGCGGAGCCGGCGCCGTTAAGGCGATGCAGCTCGCATTAAAAGATGCCAATACACAACTGACTGATATAAACTATATTTGCGCTCACGGCACATCCACACCCTTTAACGATAAATCAGAATCAGCAGCCATTCGCACTGTATTTCGCAGCCATGCCGATAAATTGAAGGTGAGTTCAATTAAATCAATGACAGGGCACCTATTGGGAGCCAGCGGGGCTATCGCAAGCGTTGCCTGTGTACAATCATTATTGGAGAATAAAGTCCCCCCCAATATTAATTATATGACACCTGATCCTGAATGTGATTTGGATTATGTTCGCAACACTGCACAGGACCATGAATGCAATTATGTGATGCTGAACGCCTTTGGCTTTGGCGGTCACAATGCAGTACTAGTGATGAAAAAGTGGATTGAATAAAGTGGCGTTTCTGAAGTCGCTACTAACCTTATTTAGCAAAAAATCATCCACATACACCGATTTAGAACAACAGATCAATTATACATTTTCTGATTATGCCTATTTATGCCAGGCATTTACTCATCGCTCCGTAAGTCCCGATCCTAAGTACAATTACGAACGTCTAGAATTTCTGGGGGATGCTGTCATTGATATCATCATCAGTGATGAGTTAATGAAAGAATTTCCTGAGGGTGACGAAGGAATATTGACCCAAAAACGATCCGCATTGGTGCAGAGATCGTTTCTCGCTTCCATGGGATCCATTTTAAAACTGCTTGATCATTTCAATGTGGAGCCCTCAGTGAATTTGCAAAATGAAAAAGTAGCTGATAAACAACTGTCTAATCTTTTCGAATCACTCATAGGCGCTATGTACCTTGATGGAGGAATGAAGCCAACCAGGAAACTGGTGTTATCCACTATCTGGTCGAATCGGAGGGAAGCTTGGAAAATAGTGAATTATAAAGGACAGCTAATTGAATTTTGTCACGCAAAAAATATTGATAATCCAAAATTTCTTATTACAAATGTATCCGGACCGGATCATCAGAAAATGTTTGAAGTTCATGTCAAGATCGGAAAAGATATGTTTCCTTCAGGGGTGGGGATGGAAAAGAAGTCTGCAGAACAATCTGCAGCCCAACATGCGCTGGAATCGCTCCAGCCTTAGGCGTGGTGTTCTTTTATCTGATCCCTGATTTTTGCCGCCAGCTCATATTTTTCTTTTTCGATAGCTGACTGAAGCTTTTTCTCCAAGGAACTCAAAGAAGGAGCCCATTCCGATATGATTAATTTTTCATCGGTATCTTTATAAATATCCGGCATCATTCCGGCATCTTCCATAACAGAATCAGCAACAAAGATCGGTGCCTGTAGACGCAAGGCAACAGCCAAGGCGTCGCTGGGCCTTGAATCAATGGATCTTTCACCAATACCATCACCGCTGATTTCCAGGCGGGCAAAAAATACACCTTCTTTCAATTCAGTGATTTTGATCGTATTTAATTTGCAATCAATCCCTTTTATGATATTCCCAACAAGATCGTGGGTCAGAGGTCTCGGAGTTTCCATGTATTCCAGCGCTAAGGCAATGGATTGTGCTTCAAAAGCACCCACAATTACAGGCAGACGCCTTTCGCCATCAATCTCTTTTAAGATCACAGCATAGCTCCTGCTGGGTGGATGAAAAGATATTTTATGAACTTTGACTGGTATCATGGATAAAAACCCTGATCAAATATAGTCTTCGATTTGAATCGTAAACAATATCTTTCTTACTGTTCTGCTGATAATTTATCTTTTAAAATAATAATTGGTTTCACCGGTGACGGATCTGTTTCATGGAGAATGGCACACCAGTAACTTACCCAGTCACCAAAATGGATCATGTGTAAGAAGCGTGAATTTGAATTGGATCCTTCCACCTGTATCGAATGCTGGTTATTATTCCTCACTTCAATGATATTTTGAGTGATACCCTGTCTTAATTGTACACGATGATGATCATTTTTATCCTTAAGCCAAAGGACACTAAAATGATTAAACACATCTGCATTATTTTCCCAGCCTACGATTTCATTATGATTCATTTCCGGTAATTCATTGTGATAAGCCAGCATATTTGCATTTTCGCAAAACTGCCCTTTTAAACGTAGTGCAGCTATCGCTGTGCTATCGGATGTACCGTAAATGATGGGAATGGTATTGTAAATAGTTTTTGCTAATTGGACTGTGGGATTGGAATCATTTTCTGCTTTGTAACCATTTCTTTTATTGCGCAGCAATTCTATCGTTTCATCGATATTATTCAGAACCGATTCCTCAATTATTCCCTGATTTATAAAATGAAACAGCATAGGTACAAATGAATATGCCAGAGCAGCTCTTGGCTGCAACCCAGACGGGATGGAAATAATATCACACCCATTTTCATGCAATTTTTCCGTCAATGTTCCACCGGTGGAAATACCGCAAATCATTGCACTCTTCTTTTTTGCATCTTCATATGCGGAAAGAGTTTCTTCCGTGTTTCCTGAATATGAAGAACATATGACCAAGGTATGTCTATCCACCCAATTGGGTAATGTATAATTCCGGCTAACCACTAAGGGCACGGTTAATTCATTAGACAGTAACACTCGGCAGACATCGCCACCGATGGCTGAACCGCCCATTCCAGCCACAACAATATTTCTGATATCTTTAAATTTATTTTTAGGTGAAAATTTCCTGCCAATGTTCAACGCATCTGCCAGTTGATCCGGAAAATCATAAATTGCTTTACCCATGTTTTGTTTATCAATTGATTGTCTGTCCATTAGTAAGTCCTGTTCAATATACTTTCTGTGAATTGGTTCAAGGTGTCCCGATGGTCATCTTTCAAAATTAACAAAGACGAATTTGCTTTTTGAATAAAATCATTGGACATTTCTTCTGCTCGATTTTTAATTCCTGTTTCAATAAAGAATGTACGCATCCGGTTCAATTTTGATGAAATATCTTCATTGGATGCTTCAATTTGATCCCAGCCGTCATGCTTTTTAGCCAATATTGTCATTATGGTTTGTTTTCCGGCGGTAATATCGCTGCCTAAGCTTTTACCCATTTGTTCTACATCGCTGAAAATTTCAAGAATATCATCCTGGATCTGGAACGCCTTGCCCAAATTCATTCCATAATTTCGCATTTCATTTCGCACTATTTCATTCTTATGTCCAAGAATGGCTCCTAGTTCGGCACAGAGGCTTAATAATTCTCCGGTTTTTTTGCCAATCATATTCAAATACTGATCCAATGTAATTTGTGGATCATTTTCATATTCCAGATCAAAGGCCTGGCCTTCACACACGGATAAAGATGCTTTATTAAAAACCTGAAAAGCAGGAATGGAATTCACTTGTCCTATCATTAACTGGGCCAATGCAAAAATGCTGTCACCGGTCAAAATAGCTTCATTGATTCCATATTGTTTATGGATCGTCGGTTGACCATGACGAGTATGATCATTATCCATAATATCATCGTGGACCAGGGTAAAGTTGTGCATCAGTTCAACTGCCATCCCCGCATGCATGAGATCGACCGGTTCTGCATCAAATCCTCGACCTGATAAATGAACAAGAATGGGACGAAGACGCTTCCCTTTTCCCTTTAATGCAAAATGTATCGGTTCATATAAATAAGACGGTTCACAAGGCAAATCCATTTCCCGGAGGTGGCGATCCGTTTCAGATCGAATGAAGTCGATGAGTTCAGAAAAAGGTTTAGTGTCCGACATCCGGTTTCAACGTTCCGATTTCCTGGAGTTTACCCAGGACCAGGTTTTTGATTTCTTCCAATCGTTCCTGTGAATTGGCCTCAAATCTACAGACGATCACCGGTTGAGTATTGGAGGCTCGAACCAGCCCCCATCCATCGCCGAAGCGGATGCGCACACCATCCACGGTGCTGCAGTCATAATTGGACGTAAAGTATTCTACAGCCTCCTTGGCAATGCGAAATTTTTCCTCATCATTTTCCGCTTCCATTCTCATTTCCGGTGTGGAATAATACTGAGGTAGTTCTTGTCTCAATTCCGATAATTTTTTATTGGTTCGGGAGAGGGTTTGAATAATTCGAAGCGCTACATAAATGGCGTCGTCGTAGCCGAAATAATCATCAGCAAAAAATATATGACCGCTCATTTCACCACCCAACCGGCAACCCAGCTCGTACATTTTCTGCTTAATTAGCGAATGCCCGGTTTTCCACATGATGGGCTTACCGCCATATTTTACAATCATTTCTTCCAGAGCTTGGGAGCATTTTACATCATATAAAATGACTTCCCCTTCGGTCTGGATCACTTCCGGCAGGAAGAGAGCCATGAGCTGATCTGCCCAGATGATCTCCCCTGTTTCATCCACCACACCCACACGATCGGCATCGCCGTCGAACGCTACACCGATATCATATTGACCGGTTTTCATGGTGTTGATCAGGTCGGTGAGGTTTTCCTTGACGGTGGGATCCGGGTGGTGATTGGGGAACGTGCCGTCAATGTTACAATAGAGTTCGGTCAATTCAATATCCAGTTTTTTAAAAATGGCAGGCGCAAGAATACAACCGGCGGCATTTCCGCAATCCATAACGACTTTTAAGGGCCGTTCAATATGGATTTTATCCAGGATCATTTGCATGTATGTTTCTTTCAGGTCATGCCTGACTTCACTCCCCTCACCCGTTTCATAATCCCTTTTTTCAATTATCTTACGTATATCCTGGATCTGATCACCATATACTGCTTTGCGATCCAAAGACATCTTAAAGCCGTTGAATTCCGGTGGATTGTGGGAGCCGGTGATTTGCATGGCTCCGGATACGTCCAGTTCGAACATGCTGAAATAATTAACAGGCGTCGGCAGTATACCGATGTTGATCACGTCCACTCCTGTGGATAAAACACCCTTTTTAAAGTGTTTAATCAGTTCAGGGGTGGACAGGCGAATATCGCCGCTTAAGGCAATTTCCTGACCGCCGGCACGCTTAACAAAGGTGCCAAAACCTTTGCCCAGACTTTCAACAACATCCGGCGGAAAATCTTCGGCCACTTTGCCTCGAATATCATATTCTCTGAAAATGTATTTATTTATCATAGGTTTTTGGCAAATCGTTTTGTTATATAGTTAATGGATTAATAATTATTGAATGTGAAATTACGGAAAATGGTTATAGAGACTTATTCCTTTTTTGGCTCTTACAAAGTCCACTCATTCTGTTTAATCCACTTTTGCCCATCCGTGATTAGTCTTGGCTCAATAATCGAAATCGCTATCCCCAATGAACTCTCTTAAAATTGAAATCCCCGGGACCCATGACTCATCAAAGACTTCAAAAAATGATAATAATGTCATTAATCTTTCCGCTTCCGATGCAAATTCAGATCTGCTGTCTATCTCCCTCAACAACGGAAGAGCATATTTAGCCAATACCGGTAACTCATAAACCAACGAAGAATTGAACATGAAATCGGCTTCTTCCTGAAAAGGGAATATATTCTCGTCCTCTCCTTTCCGAACCATGGGCCAGCGATCCAGAGTCTCCAAGGAAGAATATCCGCGAAACTTATGGTCTCTCACCATCCGTCGGAGAAGACGATTATCGGAAGTGGAAATACGGTGATTCGCATCGATGTTCATTTGTGTAATGGCACTGATATACACACGATGCAAATGTTTCTTTCCCACTGTTTTAGTTAAATTCGGGTTTAATCCATGGATACCTTCCAATAGGATAAAATCCCATTTTCCCAGCTGGATCGTCTTTCCTGCTTCCTTGCTGGTTCCGGATACAAAATCAAACTTTCGCATCCGCACCGGGTAACCATTTAGCAGTTGTTTCAAATGTTTACATAATAAATCAGTATTTATTGCAGCTATGGTTTCATAATCAATCTGACCATCTTCATTGGGTTTCAAATCATTCCGATCCAAGAAGTAATCATCCATGGATATTTGAATCGTGTTAAATCCATTTACTCTCAATTGAATTCCAAGTCGTTTTGCAAAAGTCGTTTTCCCCGATGATGATGGCCCCGAAATAGAAATGATGCGTTTCTCGGGAAAATCTTCGACCATCTTATCGGCGATATAGCTGATTTTCTTTTCTTGAAGTCCTTCAGCTACCCAAATCATTTCTCGAATTTTACCTGTTCGGATAAGTTCATTTAATTCACGGATTGTGGAAACACCTAGAATAGAACCCCACTTTTCATGTTCTTCAAAAATGGAAAACAGTCTGGGCTGATCTGTAAAAGGCGGAAAAATACCACCCTCATTCTGAAAACGGATAATAAACCCATCATTATATTTTTTGAGTTTGAAAATATTCAATAGAGATTTATCTGTTTCCATAACGTCCAGCTGGATATCCCAATGTGAACCGAACTGAATAATGGAGATAGTATCCTTATCCCATTGCCGGAGCAACTCCAGCTTGCTCTGGGAATTCATTTTTTCCAAATCCTTCTGTACCCTGTGTTTAGAACGGGATTCAAATTCAATTGGAGTTGTGTTCTTTATCCAATTGATTAACTGAACTTCCAATTCTTTTATATTTTTCCCCGACATTTTTTCCCAATTAGCCTCATGACAAAAAAAGCCATCTCCGAATGAGTGTTCAATGACAATTTGGTGAGGATGAAACAATTCATAGAATGCTTTAGAAAGCAGAAATAAAACGGTGTTTTGTGCAGCTTTAGAGTTCATTCAGTATTTCTTCCATGATGGTTATGTGTATTAAATCTAACCCCAATTCTGTAAACAATAAAACACCGCTAGCGTGTCTGAGTGAGGATGGCGAAGGGTTAAATGTTTCTGTTATTTTTACATCTAAAATTCTTATCATATTGTAGTTTTGATCGCTTCACTTTTCCAACCCTCTTCGTGGAATGTGATTTGCCCCCGGCAAGATAACCAGGTGAATGGATATAGTAGTGAAAAAGTTTGAACGAACTTACATTTAACCAAGCTATGGCACTGCGCGTAACCCAATGCCATAGCCTGTATTTATATATTAAACGATGTCAATAAAGAAGATGATATTTATGTTAAATATTTTTTCCTTATTTCAAAATCATCATCTTTTTTGTTTGTTTAAAATCTCCAGCATCTATTCGATAGAAATAGATTCCACTGGTGAGATTGGACGCATTGAGTTTATGACGATACCTTCCTGCCGGCAGATTATCATTTACCAGCGTTCTGATTTCATTACCCAAAATGTCGTACACAATCAGAGTGACCTTTGCATCCTGAGGTAGGTCATAAGTAATGGTAGTCACTGGGTTAAAAGGATTGGGATAGTTCTGGGCCAGGGCATACTTATCCGGGATAAAGGTTTCGTTACCCGTACCCAACAGGGAAGCACTGGCTTCATTGGAAAAATCACTTTCATTCCCATTGAAGTCCATGGCTGTCACCACATAGTAATAGCTTTCACCGGCGGTTACTCCGGCATCTACAAAGGCCGTATCGATGGTAAAATCGTATGGTTCATCCGGTTCAAATCCCGGAGCTGTTCCCCGATAGACAGTAAAATAGTCAAAATCAGGAACATGAACGGGTCGCCAGGATAATTCAACCTGAACGTTTCCATCTCCAGCCGCTGCCAGTAATCCTAATGGTGGCGACGGATGCAAGTTATCCACCGAAAATCCTATCATTGGATTGGAATCCATAAAGAAATTCGGGTCTTCGGTGTGTGCCGTGACAATAAATTCGGACCAAGTTGTATCAAATGGTGTTGCATTCCCCAAGGTCGGTACAATGGTGCTGTAATCACCATAACCATGCCAAGGCACCATCCTGACGAAATCCCAAAGGTATTGGTCAGTGCCAGGCACATGACGCCAGATACTGTAACCCGTGTAATAGCCCCACCAGCCCGGATTTCCTGCATTCCACTGAATCCTGACTCTATACCCCTGGTCATCAGGAACATCTTCAACTACGTATAAATGTGGACCCTCGAAATCTCCTCCTTCATATTGCATGGGTATATCCAGCCAGAGGGTGTCATTCGTACTGATAAATATGGAATCCTTGTGAAACGGTTCAAATCCTTCAGCATAAACCTCCAGGTTATACCATAAATCACCAAGGGCTGGGAGAGAGAAATAACCATCATGGTCTGTTCCCCTGCTGATTGAAACGGAATCATTGTGTATACTTATCCAGGCATGTTCGATTGGAAAATCATCAACAGCCGAAAACACCTTGCCTTCTAGCCGGGCGTTAGCCATGACCAATTCAAAATCGATTCCGGTTGCTCCGGAGGATGCTTGGTGTCCTTCTGGAATCCTGATAAAGTTTTCTTCATCACCATCAATCCACATTCCGATCTCGAATTCATCTGGATCTAGGTGGGAAGAGACGCGAATCGAATAACTGACTGGTGATGTATTGCCATCATCACAGAAATCAACCCAGTTGGAAACTTGCATTTCGTAATGATCGATATAGATACCAAAACAATTAATGTCCAAACCGGCTGGAAAGTAAATGGATCCGCTGATGGATGCATCATTGGCATACAGGGTAAAATGTGTCAGCTCCGGATCATCAATGTAATCTCCGGTTTTAATAAAAACTTCCCTTTCTCGGGGGATCATATAGTCCGGCCATAGTACATCTTCTTCCACATTTAAATTCCACCTTGTTTCCCACCAGTCATCGCCAAATGGATCGTTCAAAGCCATCACACCTAATGTATAGTCACCATTAGCATCCGTGGTCGCCTCAACCTCGAAAGGTCCGTTATTTGCCCAGACGATCATATCGCTAACTGGAGCACCGTCTTGATCAACTACAGTTCCGGCAATCCAGGCGTTTGCTTCCACCAGGTTGATATCCAAATCCGTTATTGAATCAAAAACAACTACTTCATACAAGAAATCCTCTGAAAACAGCTGCGGCGCCGTGACTCCAAACATATCAAAGGCAAGGATGAAATACTGTCCCTGGTCTTGTACATGAATGCTGTAAGCACCGTTTGTATCTGTTACAGCAGCCCAGATTTCTGATGGTTCTTTATCTTCTTCCATTTCCATTTCCCAGGATGGAATAGCGATGACGATAAAATTTGTAGTAGCTGGAACTACCAAACCCGAAATGGAAATATCTGTGTCCATCCCTTCAATATCCAAGTGTGCCATTGCTGTCGCGCCGCTTGACTCCGTGGCTGTGAAGAATAACAAAGCGCCCTCCAGGAGGAAAATAATCATATCATCATCATCACCCATATCTGCCGGATCTACAACAAAGGAAATTTCAAAGATTCCGAGATCAAGATTCTCATCCTCATCATCATTATCAAAAATCCACATATCATCGTCACCTTCATCAAAAATCCAGATATCGGTTGTATCATTAAACACGCCGTCTCCGTTGTCAAGATAACCGCCGATCATTGCCGAATCCTGACCGGTATCAGTCAAAAAATAGACCGTTATTGTAAGAGTATCACCGATAGTATGCGTAGTATCCGCTGAACCATTAAACAAGATTTGAATATTAGCCATGGAGTTTCGATTGAATACAGGCATGATGGAGGAAGGACGTTTTTTCAAAAACGACGGCGACTTACCCGATAGCCACCCACCACGTTCTTGCTTGCTAAATACAGGTTGTACTTTTGTAGTACCTTCTCTCGTCTCCGCCGTCAATTGAGGCTGTTGCTGTTTTAGCAATCGTAGTTGCTGGATTTTTTCCAAATTCAACGCCAGCTTGTTTTCAGCCTTGTCGATAGAAACCGATCGATCAGAAATGCTCACTTTTGTCTTTTCCACGCCAAAAACAAATGTAGAGAATATCAGCAATAATATAACTAGAAATGTTTGATGAAAATAATGTCTGTTGATTTTCATAGGATACCTCTTTATTTATTGGTCTTTCGATTAGTGAAGTTATGCAATTGTCTTATGATTATTATTATAATCCAAAGTAACCATATTTTTCAACACTTGTTGTGTTATAAATCACATGAACAATTATATTCAATTATATTATTTAATCTCCGAATAAATAAATGATGAAGATAGCCATGAGGATGAGGATGATAGCCAGGATATGGACCATATTCATTCCGCTGGAAGGAAGATATGATGATTCTTTTTCCCCTTCATCGCCGTATTTTCTTTTGTTGTAGGAAATTAGCTTAAAACTGAAAATCAGTAGTCCACCAAAAAAGAAAAGGGCACCGATGAGAGTGAGTGAGTTCATAACTAAAGATTAAGGTATATCTTCAAAAGTGATTTAACAAGTCAAATGAAGAACAGCTTTCGCCTTAGCGCTTAATCCCTCAATATCGACAATGTTTTCAAGTGAAGGTTTTGTTGTCATTTACGTACCGGATTTTCAAGAATTCTTCGCAACGATCCATCCGCTTCCTTCAGCAATAAATCCGCTTCTTCCACGGAGCATTGTTTTTTTACCATTACCACCGCATTTTTCACCGACTGTCCCGCTGCAAAAAGAGCGTTCCGGGCTTCATCATGTTCCAGTCCGGTTAATTGGCTGATTATGCGTGACCCACGATCCACAAGTTTATCATTTACAGTCATAAGGTCTACCATGAGGTTTCCGTAGACTTTTCCCAGCTGGATCATCGTTGTTGTGGAAATCATATTCAAGACGAGTTTCGTGGCGGTACCGGCCTTCATGCGGGTGGAGCCGGTAATGACTTCCGGCCCGGTTTCCACTTTGATGACCACATCCGCCTGCGCATCATAAAATGGCTTGGGCGTACAGATAATATAAGCGGTACCGCACCCGATTTCCTTACCGTAATCAATCGCTCGTTGTACGTAGGCTGCCGCGCCGCTGGTACTGATGCCTATGACCACGTCACCTTTTTTTAATCCAAATTTTTGTAGATCTTTAACAGCGTTTTCGGGTGTATCCTCCGCTCCTTCAATGGACCGGCGTAATGCATCGTCTCCCCCGGCGATGATACCATTGAACCAGTCCGGCGGCGCGGAGTATGTCGGAGGTATTTCTGAGGCATCCAAGACGCCCAGGCGACCGGAAGTACCGGCGCCGACATAAATAATCCGATGCCCACTGCGGATGGCCTGTGTGGTGATTTCTACAACATTGCTGATTTCCGGAATGGCTTCAGCCACCTTTTTAGCGATGGATCTGTCTTCCCTGTTAATGACATTCAGGATTTCAGGAATGGATTTGTCATCTATATGGGTAGTACGGGTATTCTGCTGTTCGGTTAGGAGATCCCCGCGGGATTTTGTTATTATTGTCATGGGGGAATTTATCCTTATTAGTCTCTTTTATAAAGAGGGATTTAGAAATGTCAGATTTTGAACTTTCGGATGTAAACCTTTGAAAGGTTATTTAACAATAATTGTTTTACCAAAAAAGCGGACCACAGCCGCCACCAGTGCTATACCAAGAACGTGGCTCAAGAGAAGCGACATTCCCATACCCACAAAAATAAATCCGGTAAACAAAGCAATTCCAGCGCTCACCAATGCATAGGGCAGCTGAGTGCGCACATGATCTATATGATCAGCCCCGGAGGCTGTGGAAGATAAGACTGTGGTATCGGAAATAGGTGAACAGTGATCCCCAAATACTGAACCGGATAAAACAGCCGCAAACGAACTTAAAAATATGGGAGTCTGGACTGCTTCATTCCCATTGCCACCTAAAAGTTGTATAGCCATGGGGACAATTACCGGAACCAGAATCGACATGGTGGCCCAAGATGAACCGGTGGAAAAACTGATGGCGGCAGCTGTGATAAACGTGATAGCCGGCAATAACTTCGGTGTAATAAAACCGGAGGATAAACTCACGATGTATTCAGCTGTTTTCATATCAGCACAGACATCACCGATCGTCCACGCCAGGATCAATATGATACAGGCCATGACCATGGAGCGAACTCCGTTGATCCAGGCTTCCATCGCTTTCGGCAAGGTCAGAAGACCCCTGATGAGTGAGATACCAATTGCAGCAAACCCGGATAAAAATGATCCCCAGATAAGTGCTGTGTTGGCATCGGCTGCTCCGATAATATTTCGAAATGATTTTTCCACCCCATCACTTAAGGAATTCAGTCCGGTAATAAACAAACCCCCAATAGTAATCATAATAACCAGTGAGATGGGAATGGCGGCGAAACTCCAGTGGGAAGTTTCGCTGGAATCGAATTGATCAATCAATGACTTATCCATCATGGGTTGTGCACCTTCTGCCAATACTTTTCCGGTGGTTTGCGATCGTGTTTCTGCCTTCAGCATGGCTCCGAACTCCCGCTTCATAAACACCGTAAAAAACAAAAACAGTAATGTAAAAATGCAATAAAATGAAAATGGTATACTTTGGAGAAATGTGAAATAAGAGTTTTGAGTGATTCCGTGGGTTCGATATGGAGCGTCCAGCAGACTCGCCTGAAAAATAGACCAAGTGCTGATAACCGCCAAACTGGCAACCGGGGCGGCTGTGGAATCCACCAGATACGATAATTTTTCCCGGGAGATTTTTACCTTATCCGTAAAGGGGCGCATCATATTCCCCACCAGAAGCGTATTGGAATAATCATCAAAAAAGATTACCAGCCCCAGAAATGCCGTCACCAGCTGTCCACGAAAATTATTGGTGGCATATTTTGACGCTGCCTGAACTACACCTTTCATACTCCCATTGGCGGACATGACACCAATTAAACCGCCAAATGCCAGCGTAAAAAATAAAATTGAGGTGTGTCCTGCACTCCCAGCTAAAGATTGCACAAGATAGTGATCCAACGTTGAAGTCAATCCCGACCAGAACCCTCCTGTCATCACCATGACACCAATGACAATTCCCGTAAACAAAGATAAATGAGCCTGTTTGGTAATGAGGGCCAAGGCAATCGCCATTAACGGTGGAAGTAAACTGGTCCAGCTTAACCCGGTTAATGGTTCCGGTTCTCCACTCCCATATAAAACCGCTGCTGTTGCGCCGAGAAGGATAAATATCATTGTTTTCCGAAACATAAGGCAGGGAAATTAGCCGTCAAGCAGTGTCTTTGCAACGACCAGTTTATTGAATATAATAGAGTCCTTTGCAAAACCTATTGCACAAATTAAAAAGTTTAAAATTCGCCTGCTTTTTGTTGGAAAATTTATTAATAGCTATGCTATTAATTTCATTTCCCGCCTTCCCGCCTGCCACAATACATAATAAAAAGAACGGGGCGGGCAGGAATCAGATAAATTTTAACTCATTTTTCTTCACACAATACGTTTTGCAAAGGACTCTTATAGTAAATTCTATCTTCTTATGATTAAAAAACTAGACCTTTACCTCCTGAAGCAGTTTATAACCATTCTGGTTGTGTCACTGATGGGGTTTTTAAGTGTTTTCATCATTGTGGACTTGATTGAAAACCTGGACCGATACATTGATAACAATATGCCTTGGTTAGTCGTGCTGAAATATTACGGTTACAGTGTACCGTTTTTCATCAATATTGCCCTGCCTATGTCCATGATGATTGCCACTGTTTTCAGTTTCGGATTAATGACGAAACGCAATGAATGGACAGCCATGAAATCCGCAGGGATCAGTCTTTACCGGCTTTCCGCAACATTGATAATTTTCAGCATTTTGATCAGCTTGATTTCATTTGAATTTGATAATAAATATGTCAGTTGGGGTATGTCAGAACGAGCAGACATTGAAAAAGAATACATGAAAAAGAAGCCTCGCCGACGGACTAAAAAAACACTGAAGGATATCTTCTTTCAAAAACAGGAAATCCAGCACATTTCCTTAACCAAATATCACCTGTATAGCCAAAAAGCGGAAGGTATTACAGTGATAATATTTGCGGACAATATAATTACCCAACGGGTTGATGCAAAAAAAATGGCATGGATTGACTCCTTGGAACAATGGGTCGTAACCAATTATTCATTTAGGTCATTTGATGAAAATGGTAATGAAGACCAGGTAATTATTTCTGAAAAAGACACATTATTGACATTATTACTGCACCCGGATGAAATAGCAGAAGGAAATAAACACCCTGAAGAATTGAATTATTATGAATTGGAAAAACGAATCCAGTATTTACAGGAAAATGGGGTTGATGCCACCCGCTGGGAAGTCCAGCGTCATTTCAAAATCGCCTTTGCATTTACAAATTTGATTGTGGTTTTATTTGGTATCCCTTTGGTCGTTGTGCGACCAAAAAGCGGTCTTGCTTTCGGGGGCGGAGCCAGTTTCCTGGTTATTTTTTCGTATTATGCGTTTATCAAGTTTGGACAATCGTTGGGGATTAGCGGCGTCATGGACCCGTTCTATTCTGCGTGGCTTGGAAATGTGGTTTTTATTTCAGGAGGGTTACTGCTTCTCTTCAGCGTCCGGAAGTGACTCTTCAAAAGATTCTTTGTTCTCTTCTTCTGTGTTTTCCGTATCTCCAGTATCTTTCGGAATCGGCGAAGGTGCAATCTCTTCCGGTTTCGGTTTTGACTTTCTGCTTTTTAAACTCGTGATGGTTAGTTGTGTAGATATATTAACCCCTTTCATGGAATGAATCCATATACCATTGCGAAAGGCAAAACCAAAATCAAAAATGACTGGACCTTTATGAAAACCAAACCCCAGCGCTAATTCTTGGAAATTACTTCCGCCCCAAGCATATCCAAGACGCAATGGAAATGATTCAAATTTAGTCACTTCCAAACCGGCTGACCATCGCCACCCTTTATGGGAAAACAAGCTGTTAGTGAACCCAGTCCAAAGATCAGAACTGAATAACATTCCATCACCGGCATAGGACATACCTAACCTAAAAATAGCCGGATAATCCATTTTGAATTCCGGCAAATTACCGTTTTTATCCAATGGAACAGGTACTATCTGATCTTCAGGATCATTATTCCAAAAAAGGTTATCATTTCCTATTGTTCCGGCATTTAGTGAATCAATTGTATAAATATACTTGATCGCTACACTGTCATTTAGTGCCTGGCCTGCCCAGGTAAAATGGAATAAATCATCATCATTCCCATAAACACCATCTCCACCAGCAAGTATATCTTTTATCATGCTTTCCTTATTCCAGGTAATGGATCCAATGGCATTGATCATGGATACTCCAAACCGCCAGCCATTGATGTTCCTGGAAACCAGACCAATGTCAACACCAATACCCGATCCACCTATTCCCTGGCGTAAATAATAAACACCTTCTCCATAAAGGGCCTCATCGGTAGTTACTAGATTCGCATGGCTGGAATCAGGATCAATCCCCATGAAAAATAACCCCTGTAGATATTTTAACGTAACACCCAAAGCCAGTTGATCAAATGGTACTGCAAAAGAAAAGCCAAATTCCGTCACACCCATAATTTCATAATGAAGCGTCATGTCTATATCAGGATTATTGGCATTGCCTTCCAACAATAACTGCATAAATCCATACGGAATTTGGTAATTCGATAAGATCAGTGTATTGCTGGTTAGCGCCATGTTGCCGGAAGAATAATTCAACAGGGGTAAGGGTATATGCAGATCTTGAAAAAAGGTTAGTCCACCTGAATCTTTCAGTTGATTTAATAATTGAGTCTTACTATTGTCGTTTGGATTTTCCGGATTTTCCCCTTCGGCATACAATGTTTTTCCACTAATGGTGTTTAAATTCGCTAATGAAAGCCAGTTACCTACAATTCCAAAATCCACTCCAAATAACTGAAGCATGAAGGGTTTATCCTGTTGATACGCCAGCATGGCCGGATTATAGCCTACAGAAAAAATACCATCCGCAACGGTTGAATAGGCACCCGCGAGTCCCACTGAACGAGGATCTCGTTTTGTTTGCCCGATAGCAAAGCAAACCAATAATAGAAAAAGAATTATATAGCGAAATCTCATCTTTGGTTAAACCCGCCACGATGTGATTGGACTATCGGTGGTTCCCCGGATAATTTCGCAGCTCGGCCTCCGGTCACTGAAAAATACCAGCCGTTTACATCTTCAGTCTTGTATTTTCCGGTTTTGTTATCAACGGAATTCGGATCGCGAATGCGAATGCGAACACTGTCTGAATTTACTGTGGGCGTCCACGAGAGCGAATCGACATTAACGACATCAGATTCGATTTCAACCCAATCGTTTTCGCCGGGATCTGTACCAGTTGCATATTGAAGATCTACCGTAGAAACAGACCCGTAGGTTTTCCACTTGATAAAATATTCATTGCCGGCATTTAATGTTTCGCCACCATTGGGATATAGTATAACCAATTCATCCGGAGCCGTTTCAAACATACCCGTGTTGCTCAATCTTAACACAAGAAATGTGCTGATATCAATATAGTCATTTACCGTCAAGTATACAGATCGACCATTAGAGCCATTCAAGTGAAATCGCGGCGCTGTATAATGGTCTCCGTAGTCTGTCAGCAAGAAAAGTTTGTTCGTATCAATTTCGCTCGTGTATGATATTACACCCGGAGTCGCCACCTGTCCGGGATGACCCACAGTGGATGTATCACTATAATATTCAGCCGGTTCCGGAAGAATGACTTTAAGCAATGTATCCACATAGGAAATGATTGTATCTTTACCGGCCGGGTTAAATTTCACTAAATATACAACACCATCGATGCAATTATCAAAATCGTCCATAACACCGAAAATATATAGGTCTGCTGCGGTAGAATCGGGGTTCAAACGTGAACATTCGTTCAATACATAGATACTGTCTGTCACTGACCATGACGGATCCTGCGCAGCCAAAGAATCTCTGAAAATACTCAACATTTCCGGTGTGGTATCTAATGGAAATAATTTTTTATTCGATAGAAGAATAGAAATGTCTCCTGAAATGGGAATGCTGTTTGTTACTGTTGAAGTTATTTGTGCAAATATCAGTGATGAACGAATTTTATTGCGCATATCATGGGCAAATTCTTCAATAGGTGTTTCTGTTACAGAAATAAATGTCATTGGATCCATTATCACTTCAAACGGCGCAATCATTCGGTATTGGCCGCCAATGGCTGCGCCTCCGACAATGGTACCGCGCCCATCAATTCGGGCAGCAGAACGTATAATCATTACGGCCGGGTTAAATGAAAGTAAATCGACAATGGTAGATGTTCCTTCCGATGGAGGTGTTGTAACGCTGTCCGTCCAAGTAGATGCATCTGTGGTTGCGTAACTCAAAACGGTAGTCCCGATTTTACTCAAGCGAATGATTGTCCGCGTACTATCCGAACCATACGTACTGGGTTTGGCAATTTCAGCCCTGACTTCCACGATGGATGAGTCGCCGAGTGTATTGTATCCAACCATATCCACATCCAACTGAACAGGAAGGTCAATGGAGTTGACCATATCAAATTCAAATTGAACTCCTGTGAACGCCATGCCGGAAAAACCAGTTGGCATTCCAGCGATATTTTGTATGGATGGTGGAAATGATTCAATAATATTTGCTTCTAAGGACTGAAAGTGCAATTCGTCCACAGTCACATTAATGGTTATTTTTCCCAATTCAGATCCATCCAGCGGTATGAAAGCTGTTTGTTGCCGCAATCGGGCTGTTAGATCGATAACCAATTCTGATAGAGCGCTATCAGACCCTGCTGGATTTGAAAATGTATACCCATCAATAAAAAATGTTTTACTGTAGGTGGAATAATCTCTGAACAATGCCGTGTCTATTTTAACCGAATCACTACCGGCTGGCGGTACGAAATTCCTGAAGTTCATAATAAAATCCATATAAAATGGATACGTACTCTTTAAATTCGATATCACTATTTCATTGACACCAAAACTTGTGCCTGTTTTAAAAATACCCGAATAAATTTCGATGTCAGATGGAAATGTAACCGGATCCAATTCGGTTGGCATATCATATTCAGCAATTTCCACCACTGCTTCATCCACACCGGCAATCCGAATCCTGATGGAAAAATTCACTTGAACGGAGTCATTACTACTGACAGTAAGAATATCAGTATCATCTCCTGTATAAGATGCCACATCAAAATCAAACAACATTCGAATAGAATTTTTTAACTGTTGATCGCCGATCAGCGTTCTCCTGGCAAACGTATCATCTTTAACAACTGTGTTTTGCTGGTGGTCTGCCAACGTATCAGGAGCAATACTGGAACCGGTAAACATGGAAAACCGAACATCAGTCACATCAGTGAGCATTCCATTATTTGTAATAGAGGAGTAGAAAAAACTGCTGTCGCTGATGCCATCATTGATAATCATCACTCCGGAAATTTCTGTAATGAACACCGGTAGTTCGCTTTCATCGATGGCGGGCAGATCAATTTGAATGGCAGGAAATGTTGTATCAAACGCCGCAACTATTTGGTTCCATGTAGATGCAAAAATCTGTTTATCGCTCCCGGGGGGTACAGAAAATGTTTCTCCTGATATATCCACTAAACCGGCTGGAGCAAAAGGAATTGTAACATTGATGATTGTATCAACTACAACTGTCAGACTTGGTGAAGTCGTTGGTGTTCCTTCAAACGCAATATCAGCCCCTACGTTGACTTCTAAATATGACGGATCGATGGATGTTTTGGGAAGAGTATCTTCAAAAATGATCTGCATCCCCAACGAATCGGATGCTAGGAAAATCTGCACATTATCGACAATTTCATCCAGTCTGTATCTTTCCTGAACCAAGGGAAATTTCAAATCGATATACCACGTGGGTACTTCAAAATCAGAAGGACTATCAAAATCACATGCATAGACGAACAGCAGCAATGCGGGAATGCTGATTTGATAAATATATTTCTTTAGACGGTTTATTATAGACCTCGGATACCGAACATTAATCATAAATGAATAAGAAATTTATTCATTTTAAGTTATCAAACCATAAAAAAATCCACATTCTTCAATGTGGATTTTTCAACATTAAATTTTGAAAAATGATCAATACCGATATTCTTCCTTTTTGAATGGACCGTTTTTGTTAACACCAATATAATCTGCCTGATCGTCCGTTAACTTTGTTAATGTGACTCCCAGTTGGCCTAAATGCAAATGTGCCACTTCTTCATCCAGTATCTTTGGCAGCAGATAAACACCCATTTGGGGTCTATCCTTCGCTAAAGCAATCTGGGCCAAAACCTGGTTTGTAAATGAATTTGACATGACAAAACTTGGATGTCCGGTGGCGCATCCCAAATTCACTAACCTGCCTTCTGACAAGACAAAAATCTGGTGACCATCTTCGAACGTATAACGGTCAACCTGTGGTTTGATATTTTCTTTCTGAACTAACGGATCATTGTTTAATGCACTTATTTGAATTTCATTATCGAAATGACCAATGTTACAAACGATCGCCTGGTCTTTCATCCCTTTCATATGCTCAAACGTAATAATATCCTTATTGCCGGTTGCCGTCACATAAATATTGGCTTTCGGCAATGCTTGCTCAACGGTTATGACTTCATAACCTTCCATAGCAGCCTGTAATGCACATATGGGGTCTACCTCTGTAACTAATACACGAGCACCAAATCCCCGCATAGACTGGGCGCAGCCTTTACCAACATCACCATAACCACAGACCAAGACTACTTTTCCGGAAATCATCACATCCGTGGCGCGCTTGATGCCATCAGCCAGTGATTCCCTGCATCCATAAATATTGTCAAATTTTGATTTTGTTACAGAATCATTCACATTATAAGCCGGAAACAACAGGGTCCCATCCATTTTCATTTGTTCCAACCGATGCACACCGGTTGTGGTTTCTTCTGAAACACCAATGATTTTTTCTGCTACTTTATGCCAATGCCGATTATCTTTTTCCAATACTTCCCGGAGGAGTTTTTCAATAACAATTTCTTCTTCAATGTCTGTTTCAATAGGCGGAGCTTCACCATGTTCAGCCATATAATTTTCCAAGTCATACCCCTTGTGAATGAGTAATGTGGCATCGCCGCCATCATCCACAATTAAATTTGGGCCGCTCTCATCCGGAAACGTCAGAGCCTGTATCGTGCACCACCAGTATTCTTCCAGTGTCTCTCCTTTCCAGGCATATACAGGAACACCACTATCAGCAATGGCGGCGGCGGCGTGATCTTGCGTAGAAAAAATATTGCAGGATGCCCACCGAATATCGGCGCCCAGTTCCCGCAATGTTTTGATCAAAATTGCTGTTTCGACGGTCATGTGGAGAGAACCGGTCAATTTTAATCCGGCAAGGGGCTTTTCTGAACCATATTTTTCTTTGGCAGTCATCAATCCGGGCATTTCTTTTTCTGATACGGAAATCGCTTTACGCCCGGCTTCCGCCAAGCTGATGTCAGCTATTTTGTAGGGTAAATTTTCATAAATAGTGTTACTCACCTATGCTCCAATTCAATTTTAAATAATGTTATGTAATTCATCTATCATATCTGTTTTCTCCCAAGTAAATCCTTCATCTTCACGTCCAAAATGGCCATAGGCTGCAGTTTGTCGGTATCTGGGTTTCTTCAAGTCCAAATGGTTAATAATGGCGCTGGGCTTTAATGGAAATATTTCCCGGGCTTTTTCAGTCAATACATTGTCATCCATTTTCCCTGTCCCGAAGGTTTTGACATAAAATGATATTGGTTCAGCGACGCCAATACTGTAGGAAATCTGAGTCTCACACTTTTCAGCCAATTCGGCTGCGACAATATTCTTGGCAATGTATCTGGCCATATACGTGGCTGAACGATCCACTTTTGAAGGATCTTTTCCGGAGAATGCCCCTCCACCGTGGGGCGCATAACCGCCATAAGTATCTACAATTATTTTACGCCCTGTTAGTCCTGTATCTACTGCTGGACCACCTAATACAAACCGGCCGGTTCCGTTGATGATAAAATCATCATTATACTCCATTCCATATTTTTCCAAAACGGGCTTAATAATATTATTTATCACTTCTGATTCAACAAAAGCATGCTCATTTGTTTCGGACCCATATTCTGATAACATATCTTTATGCTGTGTCGCAATAACCACTTTTGCCACGCCAATAGGTCCGGAATGATTGTATTCAACACTCACTTGTGATTTTCCATCGGGGCGGAGCCAAGGCATCGTTCCATTTTTACGGAGTTTGGCTAACCGTTCTGTTAAACGATGGGATAAATGAATGGGCAAGGGCATTAATTCCGGCGTTTCTTTGCAGGCATAGCCAAACATCACTCCTTGATCCCCAGCTCCTTGCTCTTCAAACAATCCTTTACCTTCATCAACCCCCTGGGAGATTTCCGGGCTTTGAGCATGGATGCTGGTAATGACTTTTACTTCTTCATTATCCATGCCATAGGATACGTTGATGTATCCAATATCTGTCAATACCTCTTTTACGACACGTTCGACTTCAACAAAGCCTTTGGTCGTTACTTCCCCGGAAACAACTATCAGCCCCGTGGTCGCCAGTGTTTCGCAGGCAACACGCGAATTGGGATCTTTTGTTAATAAATCATCCAAAATAGCATCGGAAATAGCATCACAGACTTTGTCCGGATGGCCTTCCGTTACGGATTCAGATGTAAATAGATATTTGCTCATAATATTAAATTACTTAGTGAATGATAAGGAAAATTTACCTTTACCGTTAAATGCCCTCCAAACTCCTCTTGTATGAATGAATAAATTAAATAATGTTATTATTAGTGTAAGTTTAGTTTCTCTTTTACTTTTATGACTCTTGAAATCATTTTATCAACAGCACGGTCAATGGATTTCGTTACATTATCTGTTGTTTCTTTTACATTCAATTGTCGTGATGGCATTGACAAATTGAGTTCTGCCGTAAAAGTATTATTTTCGTGCAACAAAATTATCTGACATTTAGTAACTCGGTTAAACACCTTATTAATTCGCTGCACTTCTGTTTCGGCATAGTTTTTTAAGTTGTCCGGGGCATGAAAATGGCGTGCTGTAAACTCAACGACCATGAGATCTCCTTTCACTTTTACTGATTAATTTTAGGTCCTGCATTTAGAATGGCAGGATCATCAATTTCATATTGAGCAAAGTTTCTCTGGAATTTTTCGACAAGTTTTTTTGCTGTTTGATGATACTCATCAACATTTTGCCAGGCATTCGTTGGTAGAAGTATATCTTCCCCTATTCCGTCCAGTTTTTTTGGTATCTGTACACCAAAATAAAGATCTTCTACACATTCCTCAGATTCAATACTGCCATCAAGTATTCTATGAATAATTTTTCTTGTGATGGGAAGGCTGATCCGTTTAGCGCCGGAGCTGGCATTGGCGCCGATCCAACCGGTATTAACCAAATAACAGGGTACATTGTACTTATTCATCTTCTCACTGAGTAATTCAGCATATTTTAAGGGATGCAGCGTTAAAAAGGGGCCTCCAAAACAGGGAGAAAATGTTGCTACCGGCTCGGTGATTCCCCTTTCAGTACCGGCCACTTTTGCGGTGTAACCACTGATAAAATGATACATAGCTTGTTCCGGAGATAATTTAGAAACAGGAGGAAGAACACCGTAAGCATCACAGGTTAAAAAGATAATGGTTTTCGGATGCCCGGACATGGAAGGTTTTCCCTGGCCATAGATAGAATTGTCAATGTGATTCAACGGATAAGACACACGCGTATTTTCTGTTTTTGACCTATCTGAAAAATCCGCTATTCTTGTTCGTTCATCATAAACGACATTTTCCAGTAATGCACCATGGCGAATTGCGTGATAGATATCCGGTTCATGTTCCGGATTAAGATCGATTACTTTCGCATAACAACCGCCTTCAAAATTAAAAATACCATCATCTGACCAACCGTGTTCATCATCTCCAATCAAGGGTCTTTCCGGGTCGGTGCTTAAGGTGGTTTTACCTGTTCCACTCAAGCCAAAAAAGATAGCCGGATTTTTTCCATTTTTATCTACATTTGCAGAACAATGCATTGATAAAACACCCTTCAAGGGTAAATAATAATTCATCACTGAAAAAATGCCCTTTTTCATTTCACCGCCATATTCTGTCCCTCCAATGATCGCTATCCGTTTACCCAAATGAAAAATGATGAATGTTTTTGAATTCATTCCGTATTCTTCAAATTTTTGGTTATAAACATCCGAAGCGTTAATAATGGTGAAATCAGGCACAAAGCCATCTAATTCATTTTTCTCCGGACGAATGAACATGTTGTGAACAAAATGTGCCTGCCAGGCTTTTTTCGCTATCATTCTTACATTTAACCTGTAATTAGGATCGGCACCGGCATAACCATCAAAAACGTAGGTATTTGAATCATCTGCATGATTGTAATATTCCACAACCTTCGAGTATAAATCATCAAATATGGATTCATCCAATTTAACGTTCACCGGCCCCCACCAGAGAAGGTTATTGGACGTTTCTTCATCCACAATATATTTATCTTTGGGAGAACGGCCGGTATACCGTCCTGTATCAACCATGATAGCTCCATTCATCCCCATTTTACCTTCTTTATGCAAAATGATATTTTCTATAATACCTTCTACAGGTAAGTTTCTGAGGACCTTGTTGACATTCGTTAAGCCAATTTTATCTAACCCTATTTCTTTGCCCATCATCGTCCTTTTTTCTCCTTATTTAATCACCATGAGGATGAGCTTGTTTATAAATCTCTTTCATTTTTTCCGGTTGAATATGTGTATACACCTGGGTGGAAGATAGACTGCTATGCCCCAACAAATCTTTCAGTGCTCTGATGTCTGCTCCCCGCTCAAGCATATGAGTTGCGAATGAATGTCGTAATGTATGGGGACCGAGTGATAATCCATCAGTTACTTGTTGAAAATATATTTTCACTCTTCTCTGGACTGTTCTAATTGAAATACGCCTATTTTTAATACCTACAAAACATGGTTCTGTTCTTTCAGCAGTTCGCAGATTAATTCCTCTTTTTTGCCAATAATATTCTAGTGAAAGTTTGGCACGATTTCCATAAGGAATCAATCTCTCTTTTTGTCCTTTTCCTAAAACTCGTATCAATTGTTGTTCAAACTGAAAATCACCAAAATTCAATTGTACCAGTTCACTTAAACGCATTCCAGTGCTGTAAAATAATTCTAATATTGCTTTGTCACGAATACCATTCATTGTGCCCAAATCAGGAATGTTCATCAGTTCATCAATCAGTTTTTCACTGATGAAAACAGGCAATGATTTAGGTGTCTTTGGCGTTCGGACTTCTGCAGCCGGATTCACATCAATAATATTATTGGATAAAAGGTATTTGAAAAAAGACTTAATTGTCGCCAGGCGCCTTGCAACTGTTTTGCTGGCGAAACCTACTTCAAACTCCCTGCCTAAAAAATGACGAATGGTTTGCTTATCTACATCCTTAACCGACCATATGGATTTACCCATGTATGAAGTCATAAATGAACGAAAGCGATTAAGATCGTGATTGTACGATTTGAGTGTATGGACAGAATACCCTTTTTCTTTTTCAATGTAATTTTTGAAATCTGTTATGTAAATGTCCGGGTTAGCCATAATGCTGTTTTAAATGATCTAACAATGCCTGCATATCGGCGGGTAGCTCCGTTTCAAACTTAACAATTTTTCCTGTTTCCGGATGACTAAAAGAAATCTTTTTTGCGTGCAATGCATGACGTCCTAATTGTTTTACCATTTCTTTAAGATCCTTTTGCACTTCGGGTAAAAATCCTTTTGTTCTGTTGAACCCTCCTTTGTATTTCATATCATGTACGATAGGATGGTGAACATGTTGACAATGAACTCTGATTTGATGGGTACGACCTGTTTTTGGATAGAATTCCAAAAAGCTCATATAACGAAAAAAGTTTAAAACTTTATAATGTGTTTCTGCGCTCTTTCCACGTGCGTCAACGTGATAAGATGTCGGATCTTTTTTACTGCGACTGATGGCAGCATTGATGACTCCTTCATTCTTTTTCCATTCCCCCCAAGTCAAACCAACGTATGTTTTTGATACTAATCTATTTTGAAATTGATCTGCGATGATGCGATGAGCTTTATTGGTTTTTGCTGTAACAATGAGTCCTGATGTCTCCTGGTCTAATCGATGCACAATCCCCGGCCTTAATGGTCCATTGACTGTTGATAATTCATTATAATGATATTTTAATCCATGCACCAATGTTCCTGATGATTGGCCGGTTCCCGGATGAACAATCAAACCTGACGGTTTATTAATGATAAGGATCGAATCATCTTCATATACAATTTCTAAAGGAATTTTTTCAGGTATAATTTCCGGTATGTCTGCTCCATCTTCCATCTGTTCAATCGTAATAACGTCACTATTTTGAAGCCGGTAACCTGTTTTTACACCAGAGTTGTTGACCATAATAATCATATTTTTAATCATTTTCTGAATTCGTGATCGCGATAAATCGGGAAAAATAGTTACTAAATAATGATCCAGACGTTTTTGATCGTCGTCTGAATAAACCAGTTTGTTTATATTCAAGAAACTGCTTTTGCCTTGAGTTTCGGTTGAATAAAAAATGAAAAATATAGAAAAATAGACATTCCAACTGTCACAGAAGAATCAGCTACATTAAAAATATACCAATGAAAATCACCAAACATAAAATCCAAAAAATCCACTACTTTACCGAATAGTATTCTATCAATTAAATTTCCAATCGCTCCACCCAAAATCATGGCGAGTGAAAATCTGATTAATAAATGACTGTCTTTTTCCTTCCAAAGGTACCAAACGAGGAAAATTGTCAGTAAAATTGATAAGGAAGTGAACACATAAATACCTCCGGGGAAATTTAACCCAAAAGCCATTCCGTCATTTGTTACATAGGTTAGATGAAAAAAATTCGGTATAACCGGAATTGAATCGTAGAGAGAAAAGTATGAGCGTGTTAGCGCTTTGGTAATTTGGTCCAGGATCACGACAATAGCGCTCACCTGCAGTATTTTCATGTTAAGTTGTTAAGTTAAGTTTATCTTTTGTTTTACAGTCAACACATTTAGTCGCATTTGGAACTTCGATCATTCGTTCTTCTGCTATTAACTCACCGCAAATATTACAAACACCAAACTCTGCTTTATCAATGCGTTCCAACGCCAGTGAAAGATTATTATAATAATCACTTTCGCGGCTCATGAGCATATAATTCTTTTCCTTTTCAAAGGAATCAGAACCTGCATCAGCCATATGTACACTGTAAACAGAATCTTGAGAGAGGCCTGCTTTTGGGTTTCCTTTATCTAACAGACTTTCCTTGATTTCATCCATATCTCTGGTGACTTCATCCATCCTGTTTAAAATGGTTTTACGAAATTTGTTCAATTTTACTTTTGAATATTTTTTAGCCACAATTTTTCCTTTCTAAGTATTCTTTCGTTCAATACTTATTGTTAATTCTTGTCCCTGAATATTTAAAGTAGATTCGTATTCACCTTTTTCTTTTGAACCCGTTAATTCTACCGCTAATGTTTCATTACAAAAGAATTCTTCAAATTCTTTAACCGCATTACCTACAGGACCATCGAGTAAACCGTGAATAATAATGCGATCTTCTACCGCGAAATTAGCATTTTTTCGCATGATTTGCACGTGACGAATGAGATCACGCACCATTCCTTCTCGAAGCAATTCTTCATTCAATTCAGTCGTTAAAGCAACAATCACTCCACCATCCATTTCAGAAGTATAACCATCAGCAGATTTCATTTCAACAATGAACGCATCTTTTTCCAAGATCAACGTTTCATCTTCAATGGTTAGTTCAACTGATTTTTGTGACTGCAGGGAACTGACCAATTCATTTACGTCCATGGTGCTAATGGAATTTCTAATATCATTCAAGCGTTGTCCATATTTTTGCCCCAAAATGGGAAGATTCGGTTTAACATTATATTTGATGAGATCCATTGCTGAAGTTGTTCTTTCCATCTGCTTTACATTCAGTTCTTCCAAAATCACCTTTTTATTTTCTTTAATAAATGTATGAATGTTATCGTTATCAACAAAATAAATTAATTTAGCCAGCGGTTGACGAATCTTGAGATTGGCCTTATTTCTGGCAGATCGGGCAAGTTCAACAATCTTCCGCATGGCGTCAACCTGATCCATTAACGTATCATCTATTTTTGCTTTATCTACATTGGGGAAGTCGCATAAATGAATACTTTCCGGAACATTACCTACTGAATTTCTTACCAGATTCTGATAAATATTTTCCGTAACAAATGGCAAACTGGGCGCTAAAACTCTGATGGTGGTAAAGAGTACTTCATACAGTGTGTGGTACGCAGCCAGCTTATCACTATCGTCTTCCGTTTTCCAAAATCGTCGCCTGTTTCTCCGTATATACCAGTTGGATAAATCATCTAAAAACGTATCAAATGTTTTCATAAATTTGTCCACTCGAAATGATTCATATGCTTTTTGTGCATCACCGATCATCACATGCATTTTAGAAATAATCCATTTATCCAAAACGGTCCAGTCATTTTTATTGCATGATCTATTCTCAGGTGAAAATCCATCTACAGCCGCGTACGTAGCAAAAAATGAATAAGAATTCCATAGCTGAATCAATTTTTTACGGACTCCGTCGGCGTGTTCATAACCAAACAATAAATTGTGTTCCACATTCTGTGAAGCATACATCCAGCGCATAACGTCCACACCCATTTTTTCCGCAGCATCGTCAAACCAAATCGTATTGCCCCAAGATTTGTGCATGTCCCGACCGGTTTTATCTTTCACCAGTGCATGACCTAATAATGTTTTAAAAGGTGCTGTTTCTTCCAGGCATGCGGACATGGCTAATAGAGAATAAAACCAGTTCCTGAATTGGCCCGGAAAACATTCAGTAATGAAATCGCCGGGAAACCATTTTTTCCAATAATTTTTATCAGTTGTATATCCCAATGTAGAAAAAGGAACAATTCCTGCATCCAGCCACGGATTGCCGACATCCTTAATGCGTTCACCAATCAAACCGGTTTTCGGGTGCTTGATTTTCACTTTATCAATCCACGGACGATGGGGGGTATGACCTTCAAATTCATCCCAGCCTTCTACGGCCAGTTCCTTTAATTCTTCACGGGATCCAACCACATAAAACGATTCATCTTCAAAGGTCCAAATAGGCAATGCCAATCCCCAGAAACGCTTTTTGGAAATCATCCAGTCGCCCATATTGTCCAGCCATTCATGCTCACGATCCTGACCCCATTCGGGAATCCATTCAATGTCGTCAACAATTTTCTTGATCTTATCCCGCCAGTCCATATTAATATACCATTCATCCACCAAACGGAAAACGAGTTCATCACCGGACCGCCAGCAATGGGGATAAATGTGAGGATAATCTTCCACATAAACGAGGAATCCCCGCTTTTTCAGATCATCAATAATAGCTTGGGTCGTTTCCGGATTCGTGGCTGTTTTGCCTTCCAGCCAGCCAAATTTTTCAATAAACTTTGATTCTCCATCGAGAGGAGCAATATTAACCAATCCCAGTTTTTTCCCAACCTTATGGTCTATATCCCCGCAGCCTGGAGCCATATGAACCATACCCGTTCCTTCACCGGCAACGACGATGTCATTTCCGATACTGTCTTTACCGGGATCGATCACACGATGCTGATTGACTGCATAAGCGTTTTTTTCTTTTAATTCATCATTGATAAACGGAAAACCACCTGGTTCGTTTTGGGCTTCCAACTCATCAAATGGGCCTTCATATTCCCAGCCAACCATTTCAGATCCTTTGATGGTACCCAATTCTTCATAACCGCCGCGTTCCTTGAATATTTGAGCAATGGTCTTCAGTTTTGGGACTCCGTCCACCCATTGTTTCTTTTCTTTAAATTGTTTCTCCAAACGCTGGTATTCCAGGTTTTCTTTTGCTAAATAATAAATAGATCCATCAGCGGCTTTAAGTTTAATATAATCAAGATCAACATTCACCCCAACGACGACATTCGATGTTAACGTCCAGGGTGTCGTTGTCCAAATGAGTAAATATTCATTATCCCGACTTTTGAGTGGAAATCGAACAAAAACTGATTTATGCGCTACGAGCTTCCGCCCTTCCACTATTTCCATTTGTGAATAAGATGTGCCAGACCGACCGCTCCAGGGAACAACATCATTCCCGCGATACACTTTTCCTTCGTTAAACAGCTTTTTTAAAAATGCCCAGATAGTATAATTATTTTCATCGGACATGGTAAAGTATGAATTTTCCCAATCCATCCAATAACCCAGACGAACAGATTGCTCCGTTTGAATATCCGAATATTTTCGGACCCGCTCTTTACAAAGATTGACAAATTTTTCGATGCCGAACTCTTCCACTTCCCGTTTGGTTTTAAATCCGAGTTCTTTTTCCACTTCAATTTCAACCCAAAGACCTTGGCAGTCAAACCCATTCTGATAACGCAGCTCATGACCAGTCATTGCTTTATAACGGTTGTAGATATCTTTGAGCGTTCTGCCCCAGGCGTGGTGGACGCCCATGGGGTTATTTGCCGTTATGGGACCGTCGATAAAAGACCATTTTGGTTTACCTTTATTTAAGGCTACACGTTTATTAAAAATGTCGTTTTTTTCCCAGAACTCGAGGATATCGTGTTCTAGTTTTACAAAGTCAACTTTCGGATTTACTTTTTCTATCATGGTCTATCAAAATTTGGGTGCGGAAATTACTCCGAATCATGAATGGATACAATTAATCATGAGTGTAAAAATACACTTTATTTAATTATATTACCTGGCAGAGTGAATGTAATTAAGGATGCATGAATGATTGCCTCCCTGCGCTACGCCTCCGGGAGGTTTATTGATTGAATGATTGCCTGCTTGCCGAAGGCAAGGATGCAAGGTTGAAAGATTGAATGAATAAAATGTTGAATGATTTCTGATGGATGATATTTCAATGGTATTTGTTAGTTGCCTGGCCTACCGGCAGGGATTATTGGATATGGATTCTTTTCCTTAATAAATAATTGACGTAATAACACTATAACACTTGATTGAGCGAGGTCTCTCGACCTCGTGAGATTTTTCATATTTCCAATAACAACACTTCCTAATCCAAATCCTTATCCTTTTCCATATTCCAACGGTGTGGTATTTTTAGATATGCTTACGCTTAAAGAATTACTGAATGATAATATCCGTGGATCAACGTCTATTTTTAAAGATTCCATAACACTATTTTTATCTGAAAACGATCCTGGAACTATCAAAAACGGAGTGGAAAAATTGAAGGAAACGTTTCCGGTTATGGGTTTGTTTGTCAACCTGTGGATACAAATTAATAATAAAGATACTTTAGAGGGAATTCATAACATTTTGGATAACCTCAACAAACACATGATGAGTTCTTTTAATCAAGTGATTGAAAATGCTGGAAACCAATTACCGAATGAGTGTCGAATTATGACCATTTCCCATTCCAGTTATGTCAGGGAATTGATCATTAACAATAAAGAGAAAATAAATATTGTATATTGTTTGGAATCAGCGCCGGAATTTGAAGGAAAAGAATTGGCAATCCTCCTCAAAGAAAATGGAATTGATGCATACGTTGCACCAGATACTAATTACTACTCATCGCAGCGGAGCGGAGATCCCGTACACGAAGTGTCGGGACCACTCACCAATGTAACACATGTCATTGTTGGATCAGATTTAATCAGTGAACATTTTTTCATCAATAAATCCGGAACAAAGGATCTTATTGACTTGGCCGCTGAACGAGGGAAAAACGTTTGGATATTGGGGGATGATCTGCGTTTTGTTCCAAATTTCGTTCCTGAAAATATTCCGGAACCATTTGAGATTATTCCAATGAGGGATGAATACAGGGTTTTTAGGTAATACCTTTCAAAGGTTTTAGTCATTTAAGCAGCAGCATCTTTTGAACTTTTACTGATTTCCCATCCGTTAACACGGCGAAATACATTCCGGCAGAAACATTCTTTCCATATTTATTCAACCCTTTCCATGTTACTGTATGAAAACCAAAGTCATGCCAGCCGCTGGTTATTTCAATAACTTCCTGTCCTAGAATATTAACCACAGTTAAGCGGATGTTTCTTGGTTCAGGCAATCCAAAACGTATATTCGTAACCGGGTTGAATGGATTTGGATAATTTGGCTGCAGTGAAAATGATTCCGGGATCGACGCCAAAATTTCATTCACTTTTTCATTCACATCACCCGGATTACCGGCGACTGCTTTCAGTTTCCTGGCATATCGTTCGTTTAGTCTACCCAATTCATGGGATCCACTATTTTCCATATCCAAAACAGTTCGTGTATGTAAATCTACGACCCTGACGATCATGCCTTCCTGAAGAAGTAATTCTGTAACCCAATTAAAAGCAGCATTTTGCTTTAATCCCTTTCCTGCAATTTCAATATCCCATATATACATCATCACTGCCAGGCTGACGAAAATCGGATGTAAAGCTATTATCATTATTATTATCAATATCAAATGAAACACTGATATAATTCCCCGGGGGCAGGAGTTCCGGATTATCGAAGGGATCAATTCCGTTTTTTGCACCGTTCAGAGCTCCGAAATAATTGAATTCGTCTTTGTATTCACCTGATTCCACTATGAGTTGGATAGACCATCCCTCTTTTTTTGCTGATTTAGCTGCCAGTGTGCCGGATTGAGGAATTGGATTAATCGTAATGGGTTGATCGTTGGCTGTTCGATTGTACACCGGGTATCCCTGCCAAGGAGATAACTCTGTAACGACATTCGACCAAGCTTCACCGATTAATCCATAGGTAATGGGACCATAAAAAACACCCTGATCTAAAGCCAATGGGACCGGAAATGGATAAGGTGAACCAATGAAACTCCAACCGGGTTTCAGGGTTAACACAGTCCCCGCCATATTCCCCGTTTTTCCGGCGGGAGTCCCTATCAGCAGATTGTCTTCTACCTTCTGGAAAATCCAATACGATTCACCCGGAGTAAAGTTTGTCGGATTATCTTTGTATGATTGACTGGTTATATCGTAATTAAATATTCGCCAAACTGTATTATCCTGTGCACCCAATTCATCACCGATGACGCCCCCTATTGCAGAATTATCCAGTTCTGCAGGAATAGATATCATTCGCCATTTATCCATAGGCAATCCTGTGGAATAGGCGCTTCCTTCTGCAGAAGATGTAGTCAGATCATTGGCAGGGAATTTGACCGCAAAACCCATGGTATCGCTGACGCCGGTATAACCCAATTGATCTTCCATGGTCAAATAATACACTATACCATTTCGGGTAACATCATTTCCCGGGATTTCAGCAGAAAAGGATCCGCTATTATCTGTCATGGCCAGATTGGTAAACTGATCATCACCACCCGATGTGTAAAACAAGGAAGCGGCAGAAACGCCTGTTTCATCAGCGATGGCTGCTGTAATAGTTACTGCTTCCAAAATGCCCGGTTCTGCGGGATTTATCGTTAAAGATTGCAATACCGGCGCCTGGGCATCTATGAATGTATTTTCACCCACATTGGACAGCATTGTCCACTGGCTGAAGGATGTTTGGTTTTGAGCAATGACAAGTCCCTTTGTTTCATCGATCAAAGTCTCGGGGGAAGGAATAATATTCCATATTTCACCCACACCTGCATTAATGACCCGTTTGGCTAAACGCAATTTGGACGGATCCAGGATACCGGGTAGTGTGACATAATCAAAACCAATATCCACTGTGAATGAATTTGTAAAATCATGGGATATTTCAAAATACCTGTGGGAAAATACCGGATTGTTAATCGTATTTGACGGATCGATAAATGGTGTGGTGGAATCTGAAGGCGGATGGGCATCGATGCGTGTTACACTCACATTTCCACCTTGGGAATTGATGAAATCCAATACAAGTCCGATGGATTGTGATTCATTATCCAATACGGTTATTGGACTGGCATTTCCGGATGGTATGGATGCGCTTCCTACCGAAAGCTGTGAACCGTCTGCCAGAAGTGTCATGTAAATACTGACTGTATCCGTCCTGAGGATTTTATCCGGATCACTGCCTGTATTGGTGTTGAAATACACAAATCCCTGAAATGCACCCGGATCCAAGTTAGATGTATTTGTTATATCAACTATGAGGTTTCGAGTGGAATACCCGGCTATCTGTCCTGTTGGCTGGGACACGTCCATCCAGCCGAAACCAAACCAATTCGCTTCAACATCTACCGTGTAATCCAATTGCCAGCCGCCGGGATTTTGAATATTGATTATAAATGCAACATCATTTCCGACAAATGTAACAACAGACATGGTTCCGGTCAGTTCAATCACCGGCGCCACAGCATGGGCAGTGATTGGAAATGTCAGTTGATCATTTCCAAGGGGATCGTCATTGCTGATTCTAAGTTCTGCAGAAAAACTTCCCGTATCGCTGCTGAAAAATGAAATCTTTATTTGGAGGCTGTCTCCGGGAGAAATGTCATAACCAACAGTTTCTGATTCAGACCTTCCGAATATGATTTCATGCTCGTTATTCATTGCTCCTGTTGCATCAACCGGCTGAAAAATATTCTTTTGCATTAAGTGCTGTTTAGATTGAACATGTTTTTCAACAATTCTCCCTGATTGACCGAAGGCACGAAATTGGTTGACACTATTTCCATTTTTCCAGTTAGTATTTCCTTTATCTCCCATTGACAAATTTAATTGCATTCCACCTATCGAAATTGAAAAGCGGTTATCTCCGGCGATAGCAATCGTATCTATTGTCAATTCAGCCGAACCATTATTCCAAATGGAAACAATTCTTTCATCATTTTGTAAAAATCTGACCGTTCCGAAATCAACAGAGCTGACACCATAACCTATTAACGGATAGGATACCAACAGTATGTCAGAGCGATCACTCAATAATTGAGATGTGTCAACGGCGACTATTTGATAATAGGATACCTGTTTAGGATCAAAAAATAAATCAGCATAAGAGGTATTCAGCGAAGTAACTATATCCAGGGAATCCAATTGACCGGCTGTTAGTCCTTTGTAGATAATATAATCGGTTACGTCCACTTCCGGATTAGCGGTCCACTGTAAAGTAATTTGATTTGCTTCCAGTGTATATGCAAGTCCTGTGGGTGCATTAGGCGGCTGATAAGACTGGTTATAAAAAAACACTCCCATATCAGCCACAGTACCATCGGGATCGGGATCGGAGTCCGGATCGCCGGTGTCGATGGCGGGAGAGCCCCACTGTAAAAAAAAGTCGGCAGCGGAAGGGGCAGTAAACATTGGATTAACATCGATGTTACCGGTGCCGGCGTTTCCGCCTTCCACAATGGAATAGGTTGTACTTTCGCTGCCGGATAAGACTTCGATGGGTGTACCGGTATTGGCCCAGAAAATGCTGTTGTTAATTGACACAATAGACCCTCCTGCCACACTCACTCCGGCGCCATTGCCGCTTGAGGCAGTATTACCCACAAACGTAATATGATCCAGAGTGGGATTGGAAAAGGCATCCACATAAACCGCCGCACCATGACCGGCATTATTATCATAAAAGAGAATATCATTTAACTGGGGATTAGACCCATTATCGATGATCATACCACCCCCATTGGTTCCGCTGCCGTTGCGGATGGTCAGATCGGAAATAATCGTGGTACTGCTTTGACCTCCGTTTATGGTCAGAACAACACTGGAATCACCGCCGGTTAGGAAAGTCGAATCTGCGCCCATCCCCCGGAGTACGATGTCATTTGCCGGAAAGATTAGACTTTCACCATAGATTCCTGGAGAAACCTGGATTGTATCACTCGCCATGGCAGTATCGAGAGCGGCTTGAATAGTGGCTATTTCATCCGGAACGTAGAAAATGATATACTGGGATGCAATACCGTCAAAAGCAATATTATATAAGGCTTCATCGGGATCATTGCTGGATAGAGATAGTGTTGCGCTGTATGTTCCGTTTGTGGGCGGATCAAAGGTGATCGTGACAGCTGCTGTATCATCGAGCGCCAGGTTTAATGAACTGACATTAACAAAAAAGGCATTGTCATCACCGGAAATGCTGATTTCATCAATCTCCAGATCTTCAGCCCCAATATTCGCAACGTTGATAATAAAAGATCTCGGTGACCCAACTCGCGTATAAGGGAATGAATGGGCTGTTACACTATCATTATCAGCGGTAAATACAACAATATCGGCCACATCGCTGATTCCATAACCAAATAGAGGTACCTCCATAACAGAATTGACAGGATCATCACTAAAAATTTTCAGGGTATCGTTATAAATCCCGGCTGCATTTGGGGCGTAGGAGATAAGGACATTAATTGAATCACCAATTTCCAGAACGCTGGAAGTCGTGGCCAATGAATATTCGGGCAACACAACCGTAATGGAATCAATAGTAAGGAGGCGAACGCCCAGGTTTTTAATGGTCAACGTATCGCTGACATCATTACCGGAAACGATACCACCAAAATTAAATGATGTGTCCGACACTGAAATCCGGCCGGAAAAAGCATCGTTTCTGCGGCCGGGAGAGCCCTTATCGCCATCACCATAGGGCGTAATACCTATTGCCCAGTTACTGCCGATAGTATTATCATAATGGGGTGCAATTAACTCCATGGACGCACCGGTTGGGTTGGGAAATGTAGAACCATTGTCATAATTGACTCTGTCCAATTCTGTCCCGTCTGGGAATTTCAAAACCACTTCATCACTGCTATTGCCCAAAGAGAAACCAGAGAAAACATAATCAATTTCCACTCCGCCGTTTGTGGATGTATTGGCGTTAACGCCCAACACAGCATATCCACCAACAGGAATCACAACATCGGTGGCGATGGTGTGAGCATCGGTGCCGTCATCGGACAGGGTAAAATCTTCTAAATGAATAGGAGTAAACCAGCGGTTGTGAATTTCTATCCATTCACCCAGTGGATCGCTCACTTCTGAAGGATTTTGCATAATTTCGTTGATAACCAGGTAGTTCGCTGTATCCGGGGGCATGAATGGCGGACCTTCTACCCAATCAGGATTCCCGATAATCTCACCGTGGTAACCGTTCCCGCTCATATCATAAATGGCCGGTGTTGTTGCATCCATAGACCCTTCATTGAAGTGCCAAAGGGCGACGGTATTCGCATCGATAATAAATTCATCCGGTGGGATAAAACTGTCGGTGTACTTCACCACGTCTGATATCCGTACTTCATCAACAATTCCATTGAAGAAATTTTCTAATCTCCCGATGTGCAAGTCTCCAAAAGTCACGTTGTTACCGGTTGAACCTTCCGCTTCCAGATGGCCGTCTAACCATAGCTGGGCGATATTACCGGGGCCATTAAGGACGATGGCATAATGATGCCAGCCGCCGTCAGTCAGCGATGTAGTCCCTATCAAGTTAGCGCCGCCGCCAACACCTAGGACCGGGACGAATACACCATCGGAAACACCATTCATCATCAGTACCAAACCACCGCGTTCAAACAGAATCCTTTCATAGGGAAAGTAATCATCTGTGTAACGGGGCTTGGCCCACAACTCTATAGTATAAATGTCAGAAGACGCCGTTTCCGGAAAATTGGATATGTTTATATAATCCCCGGAATTGGCAAAATCCAACCCCGTGCTGTCCAGCGCAAGCCGTCCATGCTCGGTAAATGCCAACAATCCTTCATTCTGTTCAGCATCTAACCCGCTGATTCTGTAATAGTACGTTTCATTTCCTATTACGGATGAATCCACATAGGTGGTATCATTGCCATTCTGTGTAAGAAATGGTGAAAGTGTATAGAAATCGTCATCTAAATTTGTGGAGCGGTAAACGACATAATTCTCCGGCTGGGGACTTACAGCGCCCCATTGTAAAGAAATCTGATCTGTACCCGGAGTGGTAATGAAATCTCGAGGTCGTGCGGGGCCATCCTGATGATAATAATAGGCGCCCATATCCGCAATAGTGCCATCAGCATCAAGTGAATCCGGGTGTCCGGCATCTATACAGGGAGAATCTATCTGAAGTGTATAGTCAGCATTAGCAGGATCAGCAAAGTGAGGATCGACATCGATGTT
>JADFRD010000130.1 GCA_022561485.1 Fidelibacterota bacterium
GCCAATGCAGAGTATAAATGGGCGTGAGCATTAATCATTCCGGGGAGAACGGTCTTGCCTTTCAAGTCAATGGATTCGTCTACAGAAATTCCAGTATCTATTTGACCGATTTCTTTAATAATTCCATCTTCAATCAAAATTGATCCGCTGTCAACGAAATTAATTTTCCCGAAAGGATTTAATATTCGACAGTTTGTTAGCAATTTTCTTTTAGATGAATTTTTCATGGGCTAACATATCTTAATCTAAATTTATTCCTTTTACCTTGTTAATTACATACCTGTTGTGCAATTAACAAGGTAAAAAAGTTTGATATTTTCTTCATTTCTTTATTTCCGTTTTATTCAACTGGTTCAATACTCGTTCAGGAGTTAAAGGAATCTCATTCATCTGGATTCCAATGGCAGAACTCACTGCATTTGCAATCGCCGCCGCCGTTGGAATAATGCTTGGTTCCCCAATCCCTTTGGCGCCCCAGGGTCCATCCGGTTCAGATTTCTCAACGATAATTGTTTCCACTTCCGGGCAATCCAAAGCAGTGGGCAGTAAATATGTAGATAAATTGGGTGTTGTTACAACACCACGATCCATTATGAAATCTTCTGTAATTGCCCAGCCGATTCCCTGGGCAACGCCCCCTTCAACCTGCCCTTCAATTCCAGCAGGATTGATGGCTTTGCCTACATCATGAGCCGCAAATATCTTATCTACAAACACCTGTCCCGTAAGCGTATCCACCCTCACTTTAGCAATGTGGGTTGCATATGAATAAGTAAAATAGGCTTCTCCGACCCCCGTTTCTGCATTGTATTCCAATGGTGGAGTATGCCACCATCCAGTGAATTCCATGGACATATTTGACCGACTCATAAAATCACATAATTCATGAAAACCAACATCAACCCCGGATTGATTATCAGTCACTTTATCATTCGTGATAATGATGTCGGATTTATGGCATTCTATTAATTCAGAGGCAGCTTTCTTGAGGACCGGCAGGAGTTTCTTTGCCGCATCGCGAATTGCATTCCCAGTCATAATCACGTTCCGGCTAGCCACGGCAGGACCACTATCGGGAACCTGTGCCGAATCAGTTGGAAGCACCCTAATCCTGGACGGCGCTATGCCCAGAGCGTCAGCTGTCATTTGAGTAACAACTGTTTCTGCGCCTTGTCCCATTTCAATCAAACCATATGCCACATGCACATCTCCGGACGGTAAAATTTTAATGTTTACGCCTGAACCATCCATATGCCATCCCGCCGCCCCAAGACAATTTCCATAATGGATCGCACTCATGCCAAGTCCATGTTTATACCTTCCCGACCTGTCGGGATTAAAGCTGTTCCATTGGGCGAGTCTTGCAGCTTTTTGAATGGTTTCTTCCGCCCCCACACTTTCATTTAATCTTTGCGCTGTTTGAGTTTGCGAACCAGGTTTCACAATATTTTTTAACCGGAACTCCATCGGATCCATTTTCAGCTTATCCGCTATAATATCCATCATTCTTTCATGACCAAAGGCAGCCTGGGGTGATCCAAACCCCCGGAAAGCTCCCGTTGGCGGTAAGTTCGTATAGTAAGAATTGGAATCCACATGGATATTGGGAATCACGTAGGGTCCCATGGCCTGGACTGCTGCTCGGTAAGAAACAACGGTAGATAAGGTTGCATAGGCTCCCGCATTTTCTTCCAAAAGAATTTTTGCGGACACTAACGTACCATCATTTCTCACACCCACTTTATAATGCATTTGAAATGGATGGCGCTTGCTGGTGAGTTGGACATCATCAAACCGATGATAAACCACTTTCACCGGCAAACCGACTTTCATAGCGGCCAGGGCCGCGCGGGCACAGATTTCCGAAGGAATATCCTCTTTTCCACCGAACGCTCCTCCAGTGGGCGCCTGCTCCACTAACACTTTTTCGTTGGGCAGTCCAAATATTCTGGCCACCGCTTTTTGTATATAAAATGGGCATTGGAGTGACCCGAGAATTTTAATACGCCCATCTTCAATGGGAAAGGCGATGCACGCCTGCGGTTCCAAATAATAATGTTCCTGATACGGCGTTTTGAAATGGGCTTCAACGATGGTGTCTGCTTCTGCGAATCCCACATCTATGTCTCCATTGCGGAGCCGATGGTGACAGGCCAAGTTTGTTTTGTGGATAAAATTTCCTGTGGCATCACGACTTTTATCGATAGACAAATAGGGACTTTTTTTATCGTAATCAACCTTAACCAATCTGGCTGCTTCCAAAGCAGCCCCCGGGGTTTTTGCAACCGCCAATCCAATACTGTCACCAATGTATCGAACTGTTTTATCAGCAAACAGAGGCTGATCCGATATAATAACACCCACCTGATTCTCACCGGGAATATCCTGCGCTGATACAAAAGCAATGAACCCGTCCACTTTTTCCGCTTTTGAAATATCGATGTTGTTGAATTTCCCAAAAGGAATTGATGAATAAACCGGAGCCCCATGGACCATGTTTTCAACAGAGATATCTGTTAGGAATCGGGTTTTGCCAGTGACCTTCTCTGGAGCATCGGGTCTGGATAAGGATTGTCCTATTGTACTCAAGTTTTCCACTTTATTCGATGGATTATATCAAGAAAAAATTCTGATGACCATAGCGACAAATCACCGTTTTTAACAAATTTTTCCACATCTTTTTTCGCATTGTTAATATCCAAACCATTGATTTTATCCGTGAGTAATTGTAAACATTTCTCTTTAGTAAGTTTTTCTTCAGAAGGCAAATGACCACTGTTTTTCATACGAAGTTCTAAATGCCGGATATTCAGTTCAGGATAGTTTGAGATGTACCAAGCCAAATCATACCAATCCCTGCCTTTAATTCGCTCACTCCATTTTCGGCATAAAATGGCGTGCATTTTTCCTGCAAATAAATTGGGTAGGGTAAAGATTTTTACGGGAAACGAAATGGGATGCAGGAGATATTTGATTTCTGTTTCAAACCCTAATGGCGGATGGGTATCCACTTCTAATTTAATTTTCAGCAATTGCTTTGGGTGAAGGCCGCGGACAATGGATTTATCGGATGAAATCAAAAGCATTTGGGTGAATGTATTTGTTTTTATAAATGCGGATTCTATTTGCGTAGGGACTTTTTTCTCAATTTTGTCTATGGATATATCAAACCCAAATGCTTCCATTTCTTTTTGAAGGGGAATTAAAAAACGATTGAAATCAAAATCATCATTCTTTTTTAACAATGAAAAATCCAAATCTTCAGAGTATCTATCTAATCTGTGAAGAATCCTTAATGCGCTGCCGCCATAAAAAGCCACATGTTCAAAAAATTTACTTCTCCATAATCCCAACAAAGCAATTTCCTGCAGAATTTCACGCAGGGCATTTATGGTGTCTCCTGTTGTTTGACACTTGTATTTATTGAGCATTTGTTGGATGGATTTATGCATCAAACCCCCTGATGCTGCATCCGTTTTATGATTTTGCAGAGTTGTGATAATTTTTGCGATTTATAGACTTCCGAAAACGCCTTCAGTTCACGGACACTCAAGCTGGATAAGAGGCCTGAATCCAACCTGATATTTTCGAATAAATACTGCTCATATTGTTGGATGGATTGGCTTGGAACACCTTTTTGACTTTGAATAAAGTCGGCAAGCGCTTTTTCCGGTGATGCCATCATAAACCGGATTTCCGGCTGAAATTCAATAATCTCCATTCCTGATGAGAATGGGGCCAGGGCGATATTGCGATAGGTAAACACACCTAACGGCGTTTTGAATTCACGGCTTCTTCCGGTAGTAACTGCAGTCAGTGTTACTACTTTTTCGGGAATGAGTCCATAATAAGACAAAGCGTATTCCAACGATACATAAGACGGACCGTACAATAAATTGGATAGATGTTCTAAAGATATATTTCCCCGGCGATAGGATTCATTTAAAACATACAATCCCTTTTTAATGCGGACTATTTCACCGGTCTTGATTAAATGAGAAATTTTATCCCGTTTTGATTTATAGGATACCAGAGCGCCTTTTAGCGTTTGGTAATCAATGATATTCGGTAATGTATGCAGTGTATTCACGATATAATTTAAAACATATTATGCATAGTAAGTAGAG
>JADFRD010000058.1 GCA_022561485.1 Fidelibacterota bacterium
TATGCTTTATTACCGACGTTTGGTATGTGGATGTTGGCTTTTTGTATGCTTCTTGGGCGACTGGAAATTTTTACTGTTATGGTTATTTTCAGCCGAACATTCTGGAAATAAATAGCCTAAAAAAATGAATGACTTGAATAACCATAAATAAAAAACATAAAGTGGGAAAAGTAAGGGCTTTCAAAATTTACGTTTTAAATAATTACGTTTTACCTAAATACGTTTTACTCTAAATCGAGATTAAATTGTTTTTTGTTTTTTGGTTATTAATCCCAAGTTGGAAAGGAAATTTATGAAATATTTATTACTCGAAACATCCGAAGGCTTCGGATTCATTACCATCAATCGTCCGGATTCACTGAATGCAATGAATTCGGATGTCGTTAATGAACTTGAATCTGCTTTACTGCAAATGATTGCTAATGATGAGGTGGGTGTTATTATTTTAACGGGAAGCGGTGACAAAGCATTCGTCGCCGGAGCAGATATTAAAGCGATGCAGAAAATGGATCCGGAAAAAGCTCTTGCATTTGGAAAATCAGGTCAAAAGATGACATTAACAATCGAAAATTCTCCAAAACCTGTCATCGCCGCTGTGAATGGATTTGCCTTGGGCGGCGGCTGTGAAATATCGTTGGCTTGTCATATACGTGTCGCCAGCGAAAATGCTGTTTTCGGACAGCCGGAAGTCCTACTGGGTATCATCCCCGGCTGGGGCGGAACACAACGTTTACCCAAAATTGTCGGTACGGGGATTGCGAATGAAATCATCACCACAGGCAGCCAAATTTCAGCGCAAGAAGCATATCGAATTGGTTTGGTCAATCATGTTGTCACCCAAGATAAATTGATGGATAAATGTAAAGAAATTGGAAAAAAGATTCTTAAAAATGGACCTAATGCCATAGCAAAATCTTTAAATTGTATTCACGAAAGTTTTGACAAGTCCATTGAAGCGGGTCTTGAATATGAAGTAAATACATTTGCGGATTTATTTGAGACAGAAGAGACAAAGGAAGGTTTAACGGCGTTTGTGGAAAAACGTCCAGCCAATTTCAGATAATATCAATGAAAAGAATTGTTATCCTGGCTGTTGATGCCTTTGATTACATATTAAATAAAACCGGGAATATGCTCCTTCGATATCGCCCTGAAGATGTCGTCGCAATCATTGATCCAAAAAAAGCTAAGAAAACTGCGAATAGTGTTCTGGGATATGGAGGCGATGTGCCCGTCGTTTCAAGTTTTAAGGAAACGCTTCATTTTCATCCTGATTCTCTTGTGATTGGAAATGCTCCCCAAGGTGGAATTATTAATGACGTATATCGACATGAAATTGGTGAAGCTATCCAGGCAAAATGTGATATTTACAGTGGAATGCATGTCTTTCTAAATGACGATGATGAGTTCAAACAATCTGCTGAAAAAAATGGTGTATCTTTATATGATTTAAGACGACCACCGAAACCACCCCATTTCCCAAAAGGGTCGTGGGTAAATCGAAAAGTTCCAGTATTACTTATTGTCGGCACTGACTGCGATACAGGAAAAATGACCACTGCTTGGGAAATAACCCTACGATTAAGAAAAATAGGAAAAAAAGTGGCGTTTTTAGCAACAGGTCAGACTGGAATTCTGTTAGGTGGCGCCGGTGTACCTGTTGATGCAGTGGTTTCGGATTTTATGGCAGGAGAAGTGGAATACCATATCAATTTGATCAGCGACGGGATGGATGTGGTCATTGTAGAAGGTCAGGGTGCCATCAGCAATTATGCTTATTCCGGTGTTACACTTGGTTTGATTCACGGCGCCATGCCCGACTTTTTAATCATGACGCATGACCCAGGGCGAGAATTGGATGTTTTGGATTACCCCATGCCGGATATTCAAAAAATGCTTGATCTTCATTTGGATCTGTTGGCTCCATTTAAAGAATCAATATTTTTAGGTTTCAATTTATTGACATATAAATTGGATGAAGAACCAGCGATTGAGATGATAGAACAATTTTCGGAAAAATACAATTTACCTGCAACGGATCTTATCCGATTTGGAAATAGGGAATTAATAGGTCATATTGCGAAAGCGATAGATACATGGAATTAACATTCACCTCATTTCGTCTTCAGTGTACTCATCCTTTTGGCATCTCCAGAAGTACACATGATTATTACGATGTTGTGTATGTTTATTTATCTCAAGATGGAATTATAGGTCGGGGAGAAGCAGCGCCTTCAAAACGATACGGTGAATTTCCTGATCAAATTTTGAAAATATTAAACAAATTCCCAACGATTCCTACATTCGATTCCGTTGAAAAAGGAGATAAATGGTTTTTAGGACAATCCAATAATATTAAAGCATTGGAAGCTGCATTGAGTATGGCATGGCTGGATTGGTGGACGCAAAATAATCATATGCCGTTGTTTCAATATTTCGGCGCTGACCCAAAGCATCGATTGGAAACATCTTTTACCATTGCGATAGGAGATTTGGATCTCATTCCTGAAAAAATTGCCGAAGCAGAACCTTATTCCATCATAAAAGTCAAATTGGGTATCAGTGTGGATGAAGATAAACAAATCATTCGATTGATTCGAAAAGAAACGGATAAATTAATCCGTGTGGATGCAAATGAAGGTTGGGACTTGGAAGCAGGAATAGAGATGTGCAAATGGCTTGCAGATCAAAACGTGGAGTTTGTGGAGCAACCTATTAAAGCGAATAATCTTGGTGATACAGCTCAATTAAAGCAAAAATCACCCTTACCCATAATTGCAGATGAAAACAGCGTGAAGTCAGGAGATTTGAAAAGTATTGCACATGCATTTCATGGGATAAATATCAAGCTGATGAAATGCGGGTCAATGCTGGAAGCCAAAAAAATGATCAATATTGCCCGTACGCTTAATCTTCAGATTATGTTAGGATGCATGATAGAATCATCCGTTGGAATCACAGCAGCAGCTCATATTTCTCCCTTAGTTGATTATGCTGATCTCGATGGCCATCTTTTGATTGACAATGATCCTTATGATGGAGTCAAGATAGTTGATGGACGAATTGTGATTCCCCATGGGAATGGGCTGGGAGTTAAATTAAATTCGGATTATCCCGGACTGAAATAGATGAGTTTACTCCAGGAACCAATAATTTCCGTTAAAAACAAAATGCAAACTAATGTAATATGTAAACATAATATTCTCATCAATTCACTTCTAAACCTTTTGAGGTGGTCTCATAAATGAAAATTAAACGTATCGAACACATCGGCATTGCGGTGAAATCACTGGAAAACGATGCTCCATTCTGGAAGCATGTATTAAACATTTCTCATAGGGGAACAGAAATAGTAGAACGTGAGGGCGTTACCACGGACATTTATGATACCGGCAGTGGAAAAGTGGAATTGCTGGAATCTTTGAGAGACGATTCTCCTATTGCAGCATTTATTGATAAACGCGGAGCCGGTGTACATCACATCTGTTTTGAAGTGGAAAATATTCACGATGCAATAACGGAATTGATTGATGCAGGTATTGAAGTGATATATAAAGAGCCCCGCAAGGGTGCAGAAGGTTTTTTAGTTACATTTATTCATCCAAAAAGCACGGGTGGTGTTTTGGTTGAATTAGCACAAAAACCTGATTAATTCCATCATTTTCTATAAACCTTTCTTCGGTGGGAAACTCTGATAATTAAAATAATCAATTCTTTATTTTTCTTTTGAAAAATCACTCTGTATGAACCGACTCTTAAACTGGCTAATCCCTGTTTCCCCTTGAGTGGTTTTATCTGATTCTTTAAAAGGACAGGATTGGAAGTTAAAATCTCAAGCTTCGATTGAATGCGTTTTTGCCAAATTGGGTCAATACGTTTGAATTCAGCTTTGGCTTTTTTAAGAAAAAATAAACTATACACTAATCAAGTCCAAGATCCTTCCAAACTTCCTCTGCGGGTATGAGTACTTCCTTCCCTTTTTCCACTTCATTAAGTCGTCTTTCTGCTATTTCAATATCCAGTTCATCAAAGTATAATTCAAGCGCCTTGGCAATAATATGGCTTTTTTTATCTTTAAGTTCTTCTGCAACATGATCCAATTCCTCTGAAATAGAACCGGGGAGTGTTATGTTTATTCTATAATGTTTTTCCATAGTAAAATATAATTTGTTATGTGTATGAATATACATCATATAATGTGTATAAATAAATGCATTTTTATTAAAAGAAATATCGCATTGATCAATGTTTCTTTCCTTTTTCACTTCTCTATTTTCTAACTTCAAGACCTTATGTCTGCCAAAAATTCCCAGCGTAAACGACTTTTCCTCATTGACGGCTATGCCCTGCTCTTTCGGGCACACTATGCTATGATCAAAAATCCGTTAATCACAACCATGGGTCAGCACACGAGCGCTTTATTTGGTTTTATCAATATGATCTTCCGATTGATTCGGCAGGAAAAGCCCGATTACATCGTCGCAGCGTTTGATCGAAAAGAAAAAACGTTTCGCCATATAAAATACCCGGAATACAAAGCCAATCGGGATGAAATGCCCCAGGAACTGCAAGATCAATTGGATCATCTCTGGGAATTATTGAATGCGTTAAATATTCAAAATATCAGTCAAGCCGGATATGAAGCCGATGATGTCATTGGTACGTTGGCAAAACGGGGAGAAGCAGAGGGACTGGATGTATTTATATACAGTGGAGATAAAGATTTTGCCCAATTAATAACTGAACATGTTTTTCTCTATACACCGGTGGTCAGATCAACAGAGATTAAGATCATTGACCCGGATGGGGTGGTGGAGAAATGGGGAGTGCCGCCAGAGAAAATGATAGATTTCTTAGGACTCATGGGCGACGCGTCAGATAATATTCCAGGTGTAATGGGTGTGGGTAAAAAAACGGCTGCCAAATTGATTCATGAATACGGCTCGTTAGAAGGAGCGCTGGAAAATGCTGAAAATGTCAAGAATAAGAGAGTAAGGGAAGGCTTGTTAGCTGGCGAAGAGAAGGCACGGTTAAGCAAAGAATTAGTTACGATTGTTACTGACATGGATTTGGATTGTAAAATAAAAGAATTTATACGAAAAGATTTTAATTATGATTCCTTAACTGATCTCTTTATTGAACTGGAATTTAATGCACTGATGGATCAATTGAATGCATTTTCAGATGGTAAAGTTGTTGAAGAAATAAAATCCAATAAAAACTATAATACATTAACTAATATCGATGACTTAAAGTTATACATTAATAAAATATCCAAAGCAGAAATCATATCTTTTGACCTGGAAACAGATTCGGTTTTACCCATGCAAACAGCATTGGTGGGTATGAGTTTTTCTATAGAAGAAAATGAAGGTGTCTATATACCAATTCAATATGGGGATAAGTCCAAAAACAATTTTGGGAAAGATGATCTTCAAGTGGTTTTAGAAATAGTAGGCCCATTACTTGAAAATCCCCAGATTAAAAAGACAGGACAGAATATAAAATTTGATGCATTGGTCATGAAAAACCATGGGATTAATGTGGAGGGAATTGCCTTTGACTCCATGCTGGCAGCGCACCTGGTAAAACCGGAAGGACGGTCATACAAATTAGAAAATTTAAGCTTGGAATATCTAAACTACCGAATGGTTCCTATTGAGGATCTCATTGGGAAAGGGAAAAACCAGATCCCCATGAGTGACGTGGAATTGGAAACTGTGTCGTTTTATGCAGCAGAAGATGCGGATATTACATTACAGCTTACGAAGATTTTACAGCAGAAAGTGGATGAAGAGAATTTGGCAGATTTCTATTATTCAGTTGAATTACCATTGGTTCCCGTTTTGGTCGATATGGAGTATGATGGAGTGTATGTTGACGAGAAGCAACTGTTGGATAAGTCAGCTGAATTAGGGAAAAAACTCGATGGCCTTTCCGCTGAAATCATCAGCCAATCCGGAACAGAATTCAATATCAATTCCACACAGCAATTGGCCAATATCCTTTTCGATATTTTAGGTTTGCCTCAGATCAAAAAACGCTCAACGGCTGAAGACGTATTGGAGCGGCTGCGGGATGAGCACCCATTACCTGGTTTCATCTTGGAATACCGCAAGTTGAATAAACTGAAAAACACTTATCTGGACTCCATACCCCAACATATTCATCCTGTAACAAAGCGAATTCATAGTTCTTTCAATCAGATGGTAGCAGCCACGGGTCGATTATCCTCCAGCAATCCAAATTTCCAAAATATACCCATTCGGACGGAAGAAGGTCGGGAAATACGAAAAGCATTCACTGCGCAAGAAAAAAATTGTGTCATTTTTTCAGCAGATTATTCCCAGGTTGAACTGCGCATCATGGCACATTTAAGTGGAGATAAAGGATTGAAGGATGCGTTTGCCCATGGGGAAGATATCCACGCCCGTACAGCCAGCGATATTTACGGTGTTCCTATAGACGATGTGTTGCCGGAAATGCGGAGAGTCGCAAAGATTGTCAACTTTGGTATCATGTATGGCGCCGGACCGTTTCGCATGAGCCAGGAATTGAGGATCCCACGGGCTGAGGCTCAGCTGATCATTGACAAATATTTTGAACGATTTTCAGGAATTAGAGATTATATTGATTCAACAATTACTCATGCCCAAGAAAACCAATACGTTGAAACAATGCTGGGCAGACGCAGGCCGGTTTGGCATATTAACAGTGATAACCACATGCATCGTGAAGCCGCCAAACGTATGGCGATTAATATGCCCATTCAAGGAACAGCGGCGGAGATGATCAAACTGGCGATGGTCAAAATCCATGAGCAGATGAAAAAGAATAACATGAAATCAAAAATGGTTTTACAGATCCATGACGAATTACTCTTTGAAGTATTAGAAGATGAATTGGACGATTTAAAACATATGGTCATTGAATCGATGGAAGGTGCATTAAAACTTGATGTACCGGTGATTGTCGATTTTGGAATTGGAAAATCCTGGTTTGAGGCGCATTAGTATTGGTGAGCGGTAACTGGTGAGTGGTTGAGTGCCTGCCCGCCTGCATGCCGAAAACATGGCCGTGGCTAGGTAACTGTTGAGTGGTCAATGGTAACTGGTGAAATCTGGTTGGTATTGTCGTAAATTTTATACAGGTATAACCACCAAATCTGTAACTACTTTTAACCTGATTAATTCATTAGCCACGAAGAACACGAAGTTTCGCGAAGGAAAAGAAAAAATGAAGAATAAAATAATCTCAAAAATAATAATTCAAGAATTTCTTCCCCGCCTGCGGAACGGGCAAGTAACTTCTTTATTAGCGCTAGCGTTAGTCTTTTGCGAATTTTAGCGGAGCGTGCATTTTGCGGCGAATCATCCTGGTTAAGTTATATCTCTGTGAACTCTGTGGCGAATAAATGGAAGCAAGTATAACACTTAAAAAAGTCGGAAAACTGGTTGGGGATAAGACCGTCCTAGCCAGTCTGACATTCGGAATCGAAAAAGGAACACTGGTGGCGTTGGTCGGTGATAATGATGCCGGGAAATCTACATTACTTAAAGTGCTGGCCGGTTTGGAAAATCCAAATTACGGGTCCGTATATCTTCATGGTCTTGATACGAATAAACGAAGATTGGAAACACGCCAGACAGTGGCTTATGTCCCCCATGATGTAGATCTTGATCCCTGGTTAACTTTGGAACAGAATATTATTTTCGATGCGCTTCTTTATGACACGCATAAAGAGAATATAGAATCTCATATTCACGAATATGGACATGCTCTGGATATGGGTGATTTTATGTATTCCTTGGCAGGGGGTGTTCCTCAGGGTATTCAGAAAAAAGCCATGATTATCCGGGCTTTGGCTCACGATCCGACGATTATGATAATGGATGAACCGACGGCATTTATGGATGCTCCATCCAGGCGTTTGACGTGGGATTTAATTCGCAATTTAAAAGGAAGCAAAACGATTGTCTATTCGAGCCAGTTTCTACCGGAAGTGGAAGCGGCCAATGACCGCATCATGGTTATTCACGAAGGGCGAGTCCTTTTAGACGGCAGTTTAGACAAATTATTGGAGAGCACACTGGAGTACCATCAATTTGCTATTGAGTTTGAAGAATTATCGGATGAATTGTTTTCAACATTATCCCGAGTACCAACGGTAGTAAATCCGACAAAAATAGGGGATACACTCCATTTCTACGGCCGTTCCCGAAAGGTGTTCTTTGAGGTGCTGAATGCCTGCGCCGGTGCGTTAATGAAGGACCTGTCCATTCAAAAACTGTCACTGCAGGATTTGTTGGATTCAGCGTTTGCTCAAAAAGGGATGAACGAATGAGGGCATTTATTTTGAGAAGGTGGTGGCTCATCCGGAACCGATTAATGTCTACCATCGCTTTTGCGTTGATTATTCCAAGTGTGTTAACCATTATAACTGTTATGGGAATTAAGAATGTTATCATTCGCAGCATCAATGGGCAGCCCTATGAAATGTGGGTCATGCCGGGTCTATTTATGTTTATGGCAGCCATCTTGGTTACTCCATTGATCTATAGAGATTTCTTTGATTTACGCATCCATCATAAAGTGCTCACTCCTATAGTATTGTCACCCCTTAGAAAATCGAATATTGTGATGGGCATTTTATTCAGTTCACTTTTAGAAGTCATTTTTATCCTTATAATCGGTTTGATTATATACAGCTCTATTTTTCCCCATACGGTGAATTTTTCTCAAGGGATATTAACGTTATTTTATTCAATAATTTTTGCAGTTCTTTTTGGAAATATCATCATTTTGATTTCGTTGATGACTGAACGGATCTCTTTTTTTATTTATACACTTATGATGTTGTTGATTACAGTCATGTTTGGCTGCGGGTTATTCATTGAATTGGATTTTTATCCTGTATCCATGGGCAACGTCTTACGTTATCTTCCATTAAGCATGGTAGGTATCGCAGGGCGGGCACATTTATTTCAACATTCATTTGATTTATTCAATACAGCCATACCCGTAATCGTGTCTGGGTTATTGATTATATTGAATGGGTTTGTTTTAAAACGAAAAATGAGGCAATGATTGTATATTTAAGCGGCGCAATGGAAAATGCTGCGAATGAAGGAGCAAATTGGAGAGATGAACTAACCCATTGGTTAAAATCAGAATTGAATCACGACGTGATCGATCCGGTGATAAGTTCACAGGAATTAGTAATCGAAAATAATGCCCATGAATATAGAGAATGGAAAGTATCGGATCCGGATCGATTTATTGAATTTGTTCGTAAAGCAATCGATTTGGATTTAGATAATGTAATGAATAAAGCCGATTATATTATTTGCTTATGGAATAGAGATGTCTTCAAAGGCGGCGGTTCTCATGGGGAAGTGACCATGGCCTATTTCATGAAAAAACCGGTTTATTTGGTGAATCAGGTACCCCTTAAAGAGTTAAGCGGGTGGATCATGTCCTGTGCAACAAAGATTTTCCCTGATATATCAGAGCTGAAAACGTTTTTGAACGAAACATATTCTTAGAACCCTTTAATAAACCTTATGTGTGAAAAAAAAAGAGTTAATATTTGCCTGATTAAGGCGGGAAATGTAGTTAATAGCTGTGCTATGAACAAGTTTTCCAACGAAAAGCAGGTGAATTTTAAACTTTTTAATTTGTGCAATAGGTTTATCAAAGGGTTCTCTTATTGATTGGATTGGTTAAAGCATGGTTGGACCAAAAGCATATATTCATCTTAACCGATTAATCCAGAATTATCGTGTCATCAAGAAGCATTTAGGCGATTCTCCTATCATGGCGGTGGTAAAAGCCAATGGATATGGGCATGGTGCGGTTGCGTGTGCAAAAGCGCTGGAAGAGGAGGGATGCAGGTTTTTTGCTGTTTTTACTATTGATGAAGCACTAGAGTTAAGGCAAGGCGGAATTCAATCCGATATTCTGATTTTTTCCAGGATGCAAAATGATTTTCTGGCCGAAGCAATAGATCAAAATATCATTTTAAATATGTCCGGACTCGATGATTTTGAACTATTAAATGAATTTTATACACAATCGGGTGAAAGTCCCCTATTCCATTTAAAGATTGATACCGGTATGAGTCGCTTGGGGATTCCATTTGAAGATGCAGGTAAAGTATTGAAAACATTAAGTGAAAATCCCCATTTGAAATGCGAGGGTATCTATAGTCATTATGCCACGGCGGATGAAGGTGAATTAAACTATGCTGAATGGCAACTGGAACAATTTAACCTTGTTTTGTCACTGGCGAAAGAAATGGGAATTGAATTCAAATATAGACATTTTTCCAATAGCGGTTCAGTCCTGAATCTTCCAAATTCAACATTTGATATCGTTCGAATTGGTATGATACTTTATGGAGCATTCCCTTCAGATGAAGTTCCCATGGATATTGACATCAAGCCCGTTATGGAATTTCGTGGACCGATTGTAGAAACTCGGCGGGTCAAAGCTGGAACGAAAGTGTCATACGGCGGTATTTGGGAATCAGATAAAGACACAACCATTGGTGTGATTCAAACAGGATTTGCCGATGGGTTTCCCCGTCCGTGGTATGACGGTGGTTATGTTATTTATAAAGGAAAGCCATATCCAATAGCCGGCCGAGTATGCATGGACCAGTTTATGGTGGATTTTGGCGATGGGCAGGTTGCTGTGGGTGATGAAGTACTCATCTTTGGTGAAAACGGTAACGATTCACTGCATATGGAAGAAATTGCTCAACAAATCCAGACAACGCCTTACGTACTGGCAACTGGCATTCATGGCCGTACAAAACGGGTTTATTTGAATAAGTAAAAGTTGATGTTTAGTTTATAATTTATTCAATGAATTTTGTCCCCTCCTTTTTGTTCAAGGAGGGGATTCAGGGGTGGTTAACAGCGATTTTTTAATTTTTTACACAAATCAGAAATGATTGTTAAAACACCTTCCAAACTTTCATCAATATCACTGTTATAAAATCGAAGAATACAATAACCTAATTCCTTCAATATTTTATCTCGTTTTTCATCTTCTTTTTTCTTTCGCGGATTTAGATGTCCTGAACCATCCAACTCAATTATCAACTTCCCTTCAGGGCAAAAAAAATCAACTACATAATTTTCTATTCCTTGCTGGCGGCGAAACTTGAATCCATCTAATTGTCGACCCTTCAAATGATTCCATAATTTCTGTTCCCATGGAGTCGGATAATTTCTTAACAATTTCCGTATTGGTTTTTGTTTTTTTGGATTTATTCGGTGTTTTTTCATCATAAGTCTCAACCACCCTCGAGACCCCTCCTTACCATAAGGAGGGGAAAATATATATTTATCCTACTTCTATATATTATTCAATCGGGTTGTTACCGGCGCTCCATTCGGAAAAGTGGGGGAGACCATCATCCAAATGAATCCAATGAATGCGGCGTTTATCCCAAATGTGTTTTTCAGGTTTGACTGAATTGGGATCATCAAAGGTTCCCACGGTGATATCAATGGAATCACCTCCAATTTTATGGTAACTGATGGAAGATCCGCATTGATTACAAAACCCACGCTCTACATTATTATCCGTAAGATAAATAGTGGGTTCAATGTTTAGGTATTTTACATCAGTTTCGGGTAAAACAGCCCATGTGACAAAGGGAGCCCCCACGGATCGCTTGCAATTATTACAGTGGCAATGAACTACAACATTGGGTTCGGAAGAAATTTCATAGCGGATTTTTCCACAGTAACATCCGCCTGTTAGTTTATTAGTCATCTAATTCCACCTCCTAATTTTGATCTTTATCCGGGTTTCGTACCCAGGATCGCCGTTCACTAAAAGCACTTTTTTTCAAATCTGCCCATTCGTTAATGAGATATTTCAATCGGATGCCATCTTGTGGATCAGCTTCCGTGGCGAAAAAATCACACTCATGGCCAACAGTGAAATAATGAGTTTGTTTAGTCTTTTCTATTTTATTCGTGTAAAAGTATTTCGAACATATTCTGAATATTCTTTCCCTGGAGCTGCCAAATAAAATAATTCAATAAAATGATCATTGTCTATTATTTGATAAACTTCTTTTGCTCGCCAACCGATTCCAAAATTCTCGATTGCCTCACTTTCAAATTCATAAATCCCATTAAATGCATTTAGCGAATCCAAACCGTAAGTGTTTGTTATATCTTCGGCATGAAATTGCCGTAATATGTACTTTGCTCGAATTTTGTCATAACTGAATATATCCCAATTATCGTGAATTTCTCCCTTGGGATTTTGCTCTTGTTTTTCATAGATGGATTTATTCTTGCCAATGATATATGTTCTCCCCATCAAATATTCATATTCACGTATGACATCTGAATTGCCAAATTTACCCACTCCATAACCTTCCCATTTCCCTATTAAAAATTCGAGCGGCTCCCATTTTTTGGTTTGAGCATTGTTCTGGGATAATGCCACAAATCCGGAAAGAAATACGAATAGTATCAATTTTTTCATTTTAATTCTCCTAATGTTGATTAATGACTGTCGATGACGGAACGTTTTGGACGCTCGCTACGCCACAAGAGGCTTTTACTTTGGATTAGAACCCATCTGGAATGAAGAACTCCAAGACCATGAATATCCTGATAAGAAATATGTTAGTTATGGCGACCCGGCACATTTTGGGGTGACGGTGGATTATGGATTTTAACGGTAAGTCACCTGCACTGAAATTTTATCATCGAATCGGTTATAATATTTACTCACTTGCCCTTGACTCTAAACTTATGAAATCGCGCTGCATGATTTCGGTGTCTGGTGGATTGATGATTAGCCATCCATATTCTAAAATAATTATCATTCTTTCTGAACAAATTCCTGATTAGAGTTGCCTATTGCCATTAATATTCCTCCAACAATCAATGCAGAGTATTGAATATTAGAAATTAATTTTGACGTATCTATAAAATCTTCTAATTCTTCGAGCGAATTACAGTCTTTGCACTCCCTATTTGTGTTTACAATACCCATCACACCAGACACTACTATCATTACAGAACCAATCACAAATAAATCAGGTGGTGTTTTTTTGATTGTTGATGGATCAAAAGTATCTTTATAACAATCAATGTTGATCACCTTATTTCGGGCGTCTCGTATTTCTATAATATTACTGCAAGGAATTATCTTTATATCATCCTAAGTTGTTGGTCGGCAATATACAGATTCATTGAAAACGCCTAGAAAATCACCTTGTATATTCATACCATCTTTCAATTTAATTAACACCTCATCTGCTAAAAACAAAGAGTGTATGAATACTATAATGATAGATGTTTTTTTCATCCTCTGATCCCTTTCAGTATGTTGTTAAAGATATAAGCAATTTAATATAATAATGTCTATTTTATTTTTATTTCATTATCAAGGCTGGCTAAGTTCACATGCATGTAAACTTTGTCCACTAAACTCTCATTTTGACAATTAACATATTCATTTCATCAATACCTATAATTCACCGAAAAGCTTTCCACGTCACCTCCAGTATGGGTTTGGAAACATATATCTTCCTCACTTTAGCCTAAAGTTTATCGGTATTGTTAGCCATACACCTACTGGTTTACCTTCACGTATTGCTGGTTTCCAAGCAGTTTTAATGATGGCTTCTATAGCAGCTTCATCTAAGCCAGTACCAGGAAATCCCCGTTGAACGATCGTCTTTGTCACTTTTCCCGTTGAATCTACATAAGTTTTGATAAACACCTTACCTTCAATTCCAGACTTTCGAGCTGTCATTGGATAGATAACATTTTTAATAATACCAGGATATCCCCCTATAGGTTGCGGAATCGCTTCGTAACCTTCAGGGATTGGCGCTGGTGCTGGAACTGAAATACGTAGTCCGGGAGGCCGCGAAGCGTTTGTAATTATAATACTTACGCCAGAAAATGATAAATCATCTATATGAGTTTTCCATGTCATATCTCTATAGCTAAATGTTGGAACGGTGGGAACATTTTGCAATAGGGAGTAATAAACACCGACGCCGATGCTCCATTTTTCGTTGAGTCGATAGCTCACATCTGCAATTGCAGTAAGAACGGGAATGATGCTCTCAATACTTTCTCGATAGGGGGATCTCCCTACCATCCTAAATATGCCCTTTGTGAAACCTGTAGCCGGATCAATCCATTTCATGTTATCTATATCAGTGAAGCTACCTTTGACGTCAACACTCACTGGCACCCAAGACTGCGATAAACTTCCTTTAAAAGACCACTTAATGTAGTTGAATCCGCCGCTCATTCCCAGAAGTGGACCAATAGAAAAACCCATATTAACCTCATTGTTTGCATATAATAATATATCGTTTTGGTATTCTTCAATAATACCATCTCCATCAAAATCATCGGGAATCAAATTTCCATCAAGATCTGGTTTGAATAAGTATATTTCTCCACGTATTTCGCGTCTGAGGGTCTGATCTATGGTCATAAACTTTAGTCCGAAAATAAAATTCATGCTACGATCTGTTTCTAAAAGCATAGCATAAGAAGCATATAAGTTTGATGAGGTGGTTCCAAATCCCGTTTTCCCAGACCACCGGATAGGAGAAAAACCGGAAGAGTGTTTGTCATTTTGAAACCAGAAATTCCTTTGGTACGGAAGACGGAAATTGCCCTCCCATAAGTATACAGAATTAAGATAACTAATAGTGGCAGTCGTATCAGGTGCCTTAAATAACCCCGATTTCGCTCCATCAGATGAGAACATGAGGAAATCCCCATTTATACTCCACCTGTTTCCAAGATCATACTTTATTTCAATGAATGGAGATAAACGATTACTAGGCACTAAATCCACTCTGTTAGTCTTACTACTATAGGATAAAGTTCCTAGAGTAGACACGTCTGTTTTTACCAAGATCTTGTCTAATAAGTGTAGATTAGCTCCACTTATGTCGATATATGTTGGCTTCACCGATATATGCAACATTCTATCTTGAGAAACAACAAACCAAGATGGCACTAAGACTACACTGATAAAAAGTATAAAACTTCGCATTTTAGCCTCTCACATTGATAGTTAATTAAGAACTAACGATAAAAAACCTGCATGAAACTTTTCACCACATCACTTTCCCTTTTCAAATTTACGATCATAAAACTTCCAAACATTGAAATTCACCTGTCCTACGAAGCCTTGGCGTAGTGGGGCGGCACAAGTATTTCACGTCAGGTTATTTGGTTGTTAGCCAGTTTTGAACCTATGCGAAGATCAATCTACCCTTGGGTACTGGAATTGGACGGTTTAATTCAATAGATGTGTCAATCCATTCTTTGATTATAACTTCAACATTTTGAAGGGCTAGCTTATAGGTTTTTCCATCTGACATACAACCCGGTAATTCCGGCACTTCTGCTATATAAGCATTATCGTCATCGCTCCAGAAAATAATTATTTCATATTTACTCATTTTCAAAGTTTACCCATGGTATAAACTACGATATTTTAAAAATCATTCAAAACTGCCTAACGATGCGGGAAGCGCACGCTTAACACTACAAAAAACGGCGAAATTTCAATTTTATAGGGCAAATTAGATCAGACCGTCTTTTTTCAAATTTTCTTCAAATTTGTCAAAACTGATTCTGGGTTCATCTTTACGGGCTGTCATTACAACAAGATCATTATGATCTTCTAATAATTCTTCATAGTCGGTAAATGGGAGAACTACGTATGTCTTTTTACCATTTTTATCAATTATAAACTGTGGTTTTATTTCTTTTACTTCCATTTGTTTAATTCCAATAAATGTATGATAAATCTAAACACAAAATAATCTTTTCACAATAGATGAGCAAGCTAAGGTTGGCCACCGCATTGCGTCATTATGGACACTCGCTACGCCACACGGGGTTTTTATTTTGGATTAGAACCCATCTGGAATGAAGAACTGCA
>JADFRD010000008.1 GCA_022561485.1 Fidelibacterota bacterium
ATTAATTGTTTTGGTTTATCATAAAATAACATTAATCTCTCGACAGTAATTTAAGAATTACTACCCATTATGTCTGCCTGCATAATTAATGAAAATACCACAATTTTTGAATATTGCAAGAGGCTCAACCAAATATTATACTTTTCTTAGCGTAAGAAAAGTATCAAAAGAAACAATCGCTGTGGGGAAATTAGTGGAGTTCGTCTTTGCCTTCAGGACGATTTTAAACTCACCAATGGAATTGGTTCCGCCATTGGCTGGAATCCAAAGGGTCAAACAATAAAACCGTCTTATCCCTCGGTAAATTCTCACTCATAATCCCTAATTTTTCCAAGGCGATAACTAAAATAATCCAACTACTATTATTAAGTGAACAGGAAAACAATGACATTTATTTGTTTTTGTTTCTTTCCCGCCTTCAAAGAAATGGTGGACAAAACATTATGCAGGTGAAGGAGAAAGGAAAAATAACTGTCTGAATCCCGATGTAAAATCGGGATGATTTTTATTTTTTCCCTGAACCAGAATAATGTTAGCCATTTCTTTGGTAGCGGAGGTTCTTTTGTTTCTTTTCTTCAAAGAAAAGAAAAATGATAAAAACTTTGTTATTATTAGAGGGCTTTGCATAACCCATTGCACAAATTAAAAAGTGCAAAATCCGCCTGTTTTTCGTTAGAAAACTTGTCCATAGCCCCACTATTGACTACGTTTCCCGCCTTAATCAGACGAATTTTACTTCTTTTTTCTTCACACATTAGGTTTTGCAAAGCCCTCTATTATTTAAAATTGATATTTACAAATTATTTTGAACAGCACTGATTGTTAAATTATGGAATTGATTTATTTTATGGCTAAATAAAAAAGGCTCAAGAATAATCCCAAGCCTTTAATGTTGAAGAAAGAGTAAGATTAGCGTTGTGCGATGCGTCTCATTCTGGCCATACGGCGCAATGCTTTTTTACGGGAAATCCGCTTTGTGTCACTGGGTTTTTCGAAAAAAGATCTCTTTTTTACATCCCTGAGTACGCCGGCGCGTTCCCATTTCTTTTTAAAACGACGCAGCGCTTTTTCTAGCGGTTCACCTTCTCTAAGGGTCACTTCGACCATGTGCAATCACCTCCTTCCAATTATCCTAAATATGTTCTTAATGTTTTACTGCGTGAACGATGGCGTAAACGACGGATCGCTTTCTCTTTGATCTGCCTGACTCGTTCACGAGTCAAACTAAATTCTTCACCAATTTCATTCAGCGTCAATGCATAATCCCGTTCTATTCCGAAATACATTTTGATGACTTGACGCTCCCGTTCTTTTAACGTATCCAATGATTGACGTATTTCATCTTTCAACGAATCATTCATCAACGGTTCGTCCGGAGATGATTGATTTTCATCCTTGATCACATCAATCAATGAATTTTTATCTCCCTCTCGAAAAGGGGCATTCAATGAATGATGACGACGGGAAATACGCATGGCGTCAATGACTTCATCCGGAGTCATATCCAGTTGACGGCCAATTTCTTCTTCATTGGGTGAACGTTCGATTTCCGCTTCCAGCTTTTCAGCTGTTTTCGTGATCTTACTAATCGTTCCCACTCGGTTTAAGGGCAATCGAACAATTCGTGAATGTTCTGCCAGCGCCTGGAGAATGGATTGACGAATCCACCACACGGCGTATGAAATAAATTTAAATCCACGTGTTTCGTCAAAACGGCCTGCAGCTTTTATTAGCCCTAAATTTCCTTCATTTATCAAATCTGTCAGCGGCAAACCCTGTCCTTGATAATCTTTTGCAACAGAAACCACAAAGCGCAGGTTTGCCTTTACCAACTCCTCCATGGCAACCTGGTCACCTTTGTGAATTTTTTGAGCCAATTCCACTTCTCTTGAAGGTGGGAGCGGTTCAAAATGACCAATTTCCTCTAAGTACCGACTGAGACTTCGGTTTGATTCATTTACTGATCTTGCAGCTTTCGCCATAGTGTTCCTCTAATTTACGTTTCGGATAAAGCAAGGTAATTTACAACATAATCTACCGTATCTCAAGATATGAACTTTAAAATTTTATCCATCTTTTATTAAAGATACAAATTCGTCAATGGTGAGTGTTTCGGGGCGTCGGGAAAAATCTATTTTTTCCTTTATTGCATCTGAAAAGTCAAAACCCGTTAACGTATTACGAAGCATTTTTCTTCTTCTTGAGAACGCGGCTCCAACAATTTTTTCGAAGCGATCAAATTCATTTTCTTCTACAAGAGATTCTTTCTTTTTTATGAATTGAACGATGGCTGATTTCACCTTTGGTTTAGGAATAAAAACGTCCGGCGGTATTGTAAAACAAATTTTCATATCTAAAAATGCTCCTATCATAACCGTTAACCGGCCGTAGGATTTTGTACCTGCACTGCTCGCAAGTCGTTCTGCAACTTCTTTTTGAATCATGAAAAAAGCTTCAGACCAGTGCGTGCGTTGTTTAATCAGCCAAAATAGAATGGGTGATGTTATGTTGTACGGGATATTACCGATGACTTTAACCGGGGTTGGGATAGGTAAATCCGCCAATTCATACGATAATACATCTTTATGAATGAAATGGCAATCTTTCAACTCATGACGGTTTTGTAAATATTTGATCAATTTTGGATCTATTTCGATAGCTACCATATGTTCGACAAGCGGTAAAACATGTTCTGTTAATGCACCTTCACCCGGACCGATTTCAAGAATGGAATCACTGCCCTTCGGATTTAGTGTCCGGACAATTTTGCGCAAAAGATTGGTGTCAGCTAAAAAGTTCTGACCCCATTTTTTACGAAATGTATGCTGTGTCGATTGGGTCATACTGACAATTTATAACCCAAAAAGTGCTTCAGCATTTGCTGTGGTTTTTTCAGCTATTACATCTAATGGAACGTTATGAATCTCGGCTAATTTTTCTGCGACGTAACGTGTGCGTCCAGGTTCGTTTGGTTTTCCACGGAAGGGCATGGGACTCAAATAGGGTGAATCTGTTTCAACCAGGATTTTATCTAAAGGTAATTCCCTTGCCACATCAGGCAAAGGGCTGTTTTTAAATGTCAAGTTACCCGAAAATGAAATGTAATAACCATAATCTAAAAATGTTTTGGCTGTTTCCAAATCACTGGAGAAACAATGGGCCACGCCGGTTACACCAGGGAATTCTGATAATACCTGAATCACATCTTCATCCGCATCCCTGTTATGAAAAATAACCGGTTTTTGTAATTGTTGCGCTAGTTCCATTTGCTCCCGAAAAATTTTCTTTTGAGTTTCAGGTTCTGAAATATTTCTATAATAATCCAAGCCTACCTCCCCTACAGCCACCATTCTGTCCGATGTCATCAAATCAGCAATTTGATCAAGATAATCATCTGAAACATCTTTGGCATCATGGGGATGAACACCGGCAGAGGAATAAATAGTGTCATACTGTTTCGCCAGCTTCAAACATTCCCGGGAATCTGTCATATTGGTGCCAACACATACGAAACGAGAAACACCTAAATCAAAAGCTCGATTTAACACACTATCCAAATCGCTTTTCAGGTTTTCATAAAATAAGTGGCAGTGAGTGTCTATCAAATTCATTTGTTATAAGACAGAAAATGATTGATGTTGTGATTAATAAACCTTTCCCCCTGATTCTATTTTATCACCATCGATGATAATTAAAGACAATCCCTTTTTACTTGCCGCGGCCAACAGCATCCCTTTGGACTCCACTCCGCGAATGGTTGCCGGTTTGAGGTTTGACACAACCACAATCATTTTTCCAACCAGTTCATCCGGAGAATAATGATCCGCAATGCCGGAAACAATCTGTCGTTTTTCATCGCCTAACTGAATTTGGAGTCTGTAGAGTGTATCAGCTTTCTCCACTTTTTCCACCGAAATAATTTCTGCTGTTTTTAAGCCGAGTTTTTCAAAATCTTCAACCGTTACTGTTTTCACTTTTGATTGTTTAGGTTGTTTTTGAGTTTCTTTTTTTATGTTAATCCGTGGAAATAAAGGCGGGTGATGTTTCAAGGTATTGCCAGGCTTTAACCCGCCCCACTGCAAATCTGTGCCTTTCACATTCAATGTATCTAAAACCAATTCTGTCCGATGGGGCATAACGGGTGTGAGCAAAAGTGTACCGATTCGTAATGCTTCCGCGGCAGTATACAGCACACGTCCTGCTGATACTTTATCTTCCTTCACCAATTTCCATGGCGCTTGCTGCTCCATGTACTTGTTCACACTGCGGATAAATTGCATCGTTTCTTCAATAGCATCATTTACTTTCATTTCATTGATCAAATCATGAATTAAAGCAACTGTTTTCTCTGCTGAAGATTGGATTGTATTTTCAGCATCACTATTCTTTCCGGGATCGGGAATAATTCCATCAAAATTCTTTTCAATCAGTTTACTGACTCGGCTCAATAAATTTCCAAAATCGTTTGCCAGATCGCTGTTGTAACGCTTGATAAATGATTCCATGGTAAAGCTGGCATCCTGTCCTAATACCATCTCCCGCATGAGATAATATCGAACCGGATCCACGCCATATTCCTCAATCAAATCCAACGGATTGACTACATTCCCAAGCGATTTACTCATTTTTGATTCACCTAATAGCCACCAACCATGAGCAAAAATGGATTTAGGCAACGGCATTTTGGCTGACATAAGCATCGTCGGCCAGTAAACGGCGTGAGTGGTTAAAATATCCTTGCCAATCAAATGATATTCACAGGGCCACCATTTTATATAAGATTCTTCATCCGTTCCAAAACCTGTCGCTGTTACATAATTAATCAGAGCATCAAACCACACGTAAGTCACATAATCATTATCAAAGGGTAAATCAATTCCCCAACCCAACCGTGTCTTCGGTCGGGAAATACATAAATCACCCAGTGGCTTCCTCAGAAAACCTAAAATTTCATTTTTTCGATGCTCTGGTTGGATAAAGCCCGGATTATCATTGATATGGTCTATCAGTGCTTGCTGATACTTGGACATCCTAAAAAAGTAATTTTTTTCCTTCAGTTTTTTGATATCCCGAAACTCTCCGGATTCTGCTTCTTTTTCGGTGATAAACCGTTCTTCGGATATTGAATATAGTCCCTGGTATTCGTCTTCGTATATATCACCATTATCATAAACTGTTTGAAGAATGTCCTGAACGACGTTCACATGACGCAACTCCGTCGTGCGTATGAAATCGTCATTGGAAATATGGAGTTTATCCCACAATTCAAGAAATCTTGGAGCCATTTCATCACAGTGCTGTTGGGGATCAACATTTCTCTTTTCTGCTGCTTGCTGCACTTTCTGCCCATGTTCATCCAAGCCGGTAAGAAAGAAAACATCATCCCCATCAGCGCGATGGTATCTGGCCAAAACATCTGCTAAAATCGTTGTATAGGCATGGCCGATATGCGGCTTATCGTTTACATAATAGATGGGTGTTGTAATATAAAATTTTCCGGACATATCAATTTTTTCCCTGTAAATGGTGTTGTATATCGATCAGCATATTGGTCAGCTTCAATGGCATATAAAAGTTTTTATCAATCGAATTTATTGTATCCTCGATGGATGAATTAATGGCTGCATAGTCTGCTTTTGGAAATGAATTTGAGAAAGAAGACACGGAATCAGCAAAACCATGGAGTACTAACGGAGCTTGCAGGTTTTGTTTTAATCTATATGTTTGCAGAAACCACGTTTGAGCAAGAAATAATTTAAACTTGAATTCATCGGAGTCACTGCGAACCAGCCTTGACATTCCATTGATATATTTTCGCCAATCAGCGCTGTTTGAATTCACAATTGCTTCAATTTGTTCTTTCATCTCCGCTAAAATTTCCTTTTCAGGTCGTTTCTGAAGATATTTCGCACGTTGAATATTTCCATCTGCGAGAATTGCATAAAATTCCGACTCTTTTGAAGCAACGCCCCCTGATTCAAGATACGCTTTGATCAAATCATTAGACAACGGTGGAAAATCAATTTGCTGACAGCGTGATAGAATGGTGGGTAGAAGCAGCGCTTTATGATCTGTAACCAGAATGAGTGTTGTTTTTTTCGGTGGTTCTTCCAGAATTTTCAATAACGCATTTGCTGATGCACCATCCCCGACAGATAAATAATGAGCATCGAATATCAATACAGTTTTAATTCCTTTATCGACCGATTTCAAATACAACTTTTTTCGTAATTCTCGAATTGAATTGATTAAGATCCGGTTTGCTTTAGGTAACTTGATCTTTAAAAATGGATCCTTCCCTTTTTCCTGTAACAAATCCGTAAGTAATTCTTGATTGCTTTTCCCGATGATGGTCAAAACATCCGTATCCCGATCAACCGTATCTTTTTCTCTTGGCAATGGTGTTACAACATGTAAATGCTCATGCTGTAATGATGAGAATCGTTTACACGATGAACACGTTCCGCATAAAATATCCTCTCCCTGACAATTAAGGGCGGCAGCAAATGAAATGGCTGTGGCTTCTTTCGCAGAACCTTCCGGTCCACTAAAAAGATACGCACTGCCAATTCGATTGGAAGTGATTATTTTCACCAATCGATTCCAAACATGTTTTTGATATATAACCGGATCCCAGCTCATTTTTTCACTAACCATTGTTCCGGGTTCAGTTTTTGATCTTTCCCCCAAATTTCAAAATGTAATTTTGATCCATCAATGGATCCGGAATCGCTCATATAAGCAATAACATCTCCTGATTGAACCTCACTATCTACCGTCGTTTGAATATTGGTAATATGACTGTAAATCGTAAAAAAGTTCCCGCCATGATCAACGATAATAATGTTACCATAACCACGTATAAACGTAATGGTTGTTACGATTCCTCCCATGACAGTAGATATTGGGGAACCGGGTTTTCCTTTAATGTCAATACCCGTATTATTTGTGGTGGTTTTTAGTTCCGGATTCCATTTACGACCAAATTTACTGATCACTCTGCCTTCTGCCGGCCAGGGAAGCTGTCCTTTTAAAGATGCAAACGATTTAGACTTCCGTGCTTCATTTTGTCTTCGTATTCGTTCTGCTCGATCAGCTCTTAATTTATCTTTTCTTATTTTCTTCATTAATTCTTCAAGCTGTTTAACACCCTTTTCTTTTTCCTTTATATATTGAGCCATTTCTGTTTTGCTGTTTCGAATTTTTTCTAATTCTCTCTTTTTATTTATCCTCTTTAATCTTATTTCTTTTACTTGTTTTTCACCCTCATTCTTTAATTTAATGCTTCTTCGAAATGATACCTCATAGTCCAGTTTTGTCCTTCCTATACTGATAAGCAAATTGCGAATCCTACTTTTATCATTGCGATCTATATCAGCAATAATTTTTTGATATTTTGTTCTGTAAATAGTCTGTCGCCATGATGTGGAGCTCAATACTTTTTCTATGTCTGATAAAGATCCCTTTTTATATAAATGTTTCGCTCGTTTCGAATAGCGCAATCTCAATTCTTGAAGTTCCTTTTCATGGGCATTGATATCCTTTTCAAGGGTTAAGATTTGGTTTCTGTTTTCCTTTTGTTCTTTTTTTATTTGATATAACAAACGTTCAACTAATGAAATTTCCTCTTCAAGATTCATAATGGTTCTTGCAGCAGATTTTTCCCTTTTTTCTTCTGACTGAAGTTTTTTTCGTGTGGCTGCAATTTCATTTTTCAAGTCCCGAACAGCTTTGGATTGATAATTCATTTCCCTATCAAAGTCCCTATCACTGGTTTGGGAAACGATAAGACTTGAAAAAAGAAATATCATGAATGTAATTCGGTTGAACATAGACATAAAAAATACCGAGGTGTTCATTCTCAATACAAAGGGTTTTATTTCAGGATTAGAATTAAGATAAAGATTAGGATGTGTTATTTTGCTTGGGTGTATAGATTTGAAATTCACTCAATCATACAATAATCCTATCATTTATGTTTTTGGTTTAACATAATAAAATGAATGGTTCTTGACTGATCATCGGTAAGGTGTTTACTTTAATCCTTTCAACTTATAGGAGAGAATTGTGAAAAGTCCACTTTGGTCCAATTTATTTCATAACTGGAATTCGCAGGAAAGTGAAAAAGTTCTGGCATTAAAAGAGGTGCCGGTCTTCGCCAGTTTAAGCGATAAAGAGTTAGATGAAATTGAAAAACTCACCCATGAACGAAAATATCAGTCCGGTGAAGATGTGTTTAAGCAGTTTGCTCCTGCTGAAGGGATGTTCATTATTATTTCCGGTTCCGTAGAAATTTATATTGAGAACGATGGGTCTAAAAATATTCTGGCTGAATTAAGCGATCGAGATTTCTTTGGTGAAATAGCGCTATTGGATGATAAGCCGCGTTCAGCGGGCGCTGTCGCCACAACACCATCTATTTTATTGGGGTTTTTCAAACCTGACTTGCTCTCACTTATGGAAAGGAATCCTTCCCTGAGCAGCAAAATATTAACCAACTTGGGTACAGTTCTTGCAGAACGTCTGCGCAAAACAAACGAACTCTTGGCTGAAAAAACCTAATGAATCAGGATAAAAACTATATTCAGCTCATATATAGATTGCTTGTAGGACTATTGGCTATCACTTTTCTGGTGATTATCTGGCCTTCAATTTCATCTGTCGTCACCATGCTTATTTTTGCTTTTTTATTCACAACCGTTTTATTACCCAGCGTGGATGCTTTAGAACGAAAAATCAGAAATAGAGGTTTTAGTGTGCTGATCGTTACTGTGGGGTTCATTGCGGTCATTTCTATCTTTATCGGCAGTTTCGCTTCAAATCTTGCTGAACAAGCAAGTGCATTTTCTCAAAGACTTCAAACGGAAACATTTACGGAAGATTTCAATTCATTTATTGAAGATTCAAAATCCAAAATGCCCGATTTTTTAACTAGGCTTCAGGGTGAGGAATTGGATTCAGCGACAAAATTAAATGAAGTTGTAGGCAAAATAGTTTCAAAATTATTGACCTTTGCCGGCGCTTTAGGCAGTTTTGTATTTACACTGATTATGGTTGTAATATTTATGATTATTCTTCTACAAAACTATCATCAATTCAAAAAATCATTGGTAGGATTTATTCCTAATAAATACTTCGAAATAGGTCTGCGGCTCATTTACAATATTGAACAACAGGTTTCAAATTATTTAAGGGGTCAGCTCCTGGCGGCGACAAGCGTAGCCATTATGTCTATCATTGGGCTCTATATCCTAAACTTTTTTGGTGCAAACCTGACACTGGTTATTTTTATTGGCATCATCGCCGGACTGGCCAATTTAATTCCTCTTGTGGGGCCTTTCATTGGCATGCTCATAGCATTTTCAATTGCAATCATGAATAATCTTGGTATCGAGGCAGCGCAATCCCATTTACTATTTAATACGATTCCCTCCCCGTTTTACCTTCTCGATATTGCACTCATGTTCATCATTGTACAGCAAATTGATAATAATTTAATTACACCCATGTTGATAGGAGAAAGTGTGGGGCTGCACCCCATGATGGTCATGATTTCTTTGTTAATCGGCGGAACCCTTTTGGGTCCAATGGGTATGCTATTTGCCGTTCCCGCCGCTGGAATTTTAAAAGTGATTGGCCATGAAATTTCATTTGTGACCAAGAATGCTCATTTACTTTAAGCGGAATTACGCTCAATCTTAAATAATATATAATCCTTAAAGGATAAAAGTAATTCACCCCCCTTTTCTAATGGGTAAATCCACAGTTGGATTGAGGAACCGTTTTTATCTTTCCTTTCAATAATATCTTTGGGCGCCCCAAGAAGTGATTGGATATCCGGTACAGTCATACCGACTGAAATAGGTGGAGTTGTTTTCGTTTTCGCAGATCGAAGCCTGACCTTTTCCATTCTTCCGTCAATCCGACCTTTCATTTCTCTTTCCTGATCAGCATTGAATTTTTCTATTAAACTATTTAATACTTTTTCATTTTTTTCACCGAGTCCTCCTGACAATTCACTTGCATCTACCAGTAATTGGATTGCAGATCGCAATTCATCGTGTGAGGTAACTGTATTGGCTATTTCAACCAAATGTGTCGCAACCTGATAGCGCAATGTGCTTGCTTCAAACTCCAATGATTTATCTTTCGAAAGAGCTTGATTTAACAAATCCAATGTTTTGCTGTAAAATCCAAATTTCAACGCTTTTTCAGCTTCCTGAATGAATTTTCTCGCTTCGAATAGTGGTATTTTTAATTTGGCTTCCGGTGAGAAGTGAGCGATTTTTTCCATCAATCTGATTGCTTCATCAATTCTACCTGTTGATAACAATAGTTCAGCCCTTTCAATTTCAAGAATCGCCAGGTGATCCAGTTTTTCTTGAATCATTTTCTTTGTTTTTTTGTCTGCTCTTTTTCGGGCTTCCAGATATCTATCAATTCCCTTGTCCATCAACCCTTTAAGTTCAAATTCAATACCTTCCTTATACAACTGAATCGGAATCTTTTCTTTACATTCTGCTAAATATTTCTCTGCTCGAACACGATTCGTATGATCCGGGTAATATTCCAAGAACGTTTTAAAATGTTTATTTGCACTGACAAAATCACCACGATAGTAATATTCTTTTGCCCGATCGCCTGATGTCAATGTTCCACCGTACAAGACCGAAAATGTCAGATGAATTCCAAAATCCTGTAAATGAATTTTATTGATTGGGGTAATATTATCCGGATCATTTACAGTGTTCAGTTTTGTATAGGCATAACGCAGATCGAGACCCACAGAAAATCGATTTTGTAATGCCTGATCAGATCTACCGCCACCCTTAAATTTTCCGATATTTATGATAAATCTGGGCCCGATTGAAACGGACATGGTTGGTCCGTAAGCCGATGGTGTTGTCAACAGTTGATCCTTATTATCCATGTAAAATTTTGCTGTGGATAAACCGTAAGTAAATCGTGTATCTATATACCATGGCTCGAACCATTGAAACATGGTTGTATGACTTATCCCAAAAGTCAACATCCTCGGTGCAAAACGAATATTCCCGGGGTCCCAGTTTGGATTAACGCTTCCCCATGAAGTGGTATTTTCAATGACTCCGGGGATTAATAAGTTACTGTAGCGAAAATTCAACCCCGTTTGCATATCCAACCAGCTGGCGTTAATGAAATAGTAAAATAAATTCGTTTTGATAAAATCAATATCCAACTGATGACCTAAACGAGCTGCAAAATTCCCTCCAGTGAAATTCGCCACTGATTCTTCATATTCTATCCAATCGGATTTTATTTGATCACCCTCTGTGCCGCCGCCGCCGTAAAAAAATGCACCATAACGAATTTCAACCGGAGCAAACGTAATGGGTGCATGAAATTCCCGTCGGTGTAATATTTGGTTTTTCCAATAACCCGGTTCACGGTCAATATCCTGATTGGGGCGAATCTGAATTAATCCCCAAAGGTAGGATTTGACTTCATCTGGATTAGAACCAAATACGTTCCCAAGGAACAATAAAAAGAATATGAATGTGCTTAACCTCGAATGCATACCTATTCAAAATACTGAAAGCAATGATTTTGAGCAAGCAACTTATTGCGGGTGGATTCCCGACCACAGTAGGTACGTAGGCGAGGTAACTGGTGAACGGGTACCGGAAGAATTGTCACTGGTGATGGGTCAATGACGCCTTTTTTAAGTAATTATCTTCATGTAAATTAAACTGTTTCTTTTGGCACAGATCCGGCAATAAGCGGGCTGTGACTGTTAATAATTACTAATATACAGGAACGGACTTGATCCATGGGACAGGTACCGAAAAATAAAACAAAAATACCCTATTTAATTATCGGTAACGGCCGTTTAGCCACTCACTTCGGTCATTATTTCAAACAGTTATCTGTCATGTATCTGCATTGGTGGCGGGGATGTGAAAAAGACCTTCAATCTCAGATGCTTCAAGTAGATAAGATTCTGGTACTGATCAACGATGATGCCATAGAGAATTTTATACAGGCACGTCGAATTCCAAATAAATCCCAGGTTTGGATACATTGTTCGGGCGCACTTACCACACATTTAGCTGATAGTGCCCACCCACTAATGACATTTTCTGATACATTCTATGATATGGAGACGTACCGTAATATACTATTTGTTACGGAATCAGGAAGGGCTTCCTTTACCGAACTGTTCCCGGAATTACCCAACCCACATACATCTATACCCTCCAATCGGAAGGGGTTTTATCATGCCTGGTGCAGTATGGCAGGAAATTTTACAACAATACTCTGGCAGGAATTTTTTACCCGTTTAGAGCAGGAGTTCAAGATTAGTCGGCAAATGACATACCCCTATTTAAATCAGATTACAAAAAACCTGCAACAAGCCAGTTCACCATTAACAGGCCCTCTCGCCAGAGGTGAAATCAATTCTCTTAAAATCCATCAGGATAACTTGATTGATGACGACTTCCGCCGCATTTATCAGGCTTTTGTAGACGTTTTCCTTTCCAGACAAAAAATGGGGGATCGGGTTTGAAAACAATCATCGGTTTTCGGAAAATGAAAGCAGCACAAGAACGAATTTCTGTGGTCACCTGCTATGATTACACATCCGCAAAAATTGTTAACAAGACTAATATCGATGCGATTTTGGTGGGCGATAGTGCAGCCATGGTGATGCATGGTTATGACACAACCGTCAACGCCGATGTAAGCATGATAGAAAAACATGTGGCAGCTGTGAGAGTGGGCGCTCCGGATAAGTTCCTAATTGCGGATATGCCGTTTTTAGCTCACCGAAAAGGATTGGAGCACGCCATGGATGCCGTCGGTGCCTTGGTCCGAGCAGGTGCCCAGGCTGTGAAAATTGAAGGCCTCAACGCTGATCAGGATACCATTGCACATATTGTGCATTCCGGGGTTCCGGTGATGGGGCATTTAGGATTGACACCTCAATCTGTTCATCAAATCGGTGGCTATAAATTACAGGGAATAGATGCAGATGCAGAGCAACAACTTTTGAAGGACGCTTGCGAGCTGGAGAATAGAGGATGCTTCAGTTTGGTGTTGGAAATGGTTCCGGCAACACTGGCGAAAAAAATAACGGATTCGCTCTCAATCCCAACGATTGGCATCGGTGCCGGACCCCACACCTCCGGGCAAGTCTTGGTATACCAAGATGTGTTGGGCATGAATATTGACTTCAAACCAAAATTCTTACGAACCTACATGGATGGTTTTTCTTTGATAAAAAAAGCATTAAATACGTTTACCGCTGATGTTAAAGCCTTAAAATATCCTAGCGAAAAAGAGAGTTTCTAAAAATGAAGTGTATTTATGATTTGGATCAGTGGAGGGAATTGCGGCAAACCGATTACAACTCCGGTTCATTGGGTTTTGTTCCCACTATGGGTGCCCTTCATAAAGGTCATTTATCTTTGGTTCAAAGCTCCATAAAAGACAATGATTTCACGGTTGTCAGCATTTTTTTGAATCCAACACAATTTAATAATCCAGAGGACTACCGGACTTACCCGCGGACATTTGAAGCAGACAAGGCCTTATTAGAAAATGAAGGTGTTGATGTATTATTAAATCCTAACTATGATCAATTATATTCCGATGAATATAAATACAATATTTTGGAATCCGAACTCAGCAAGCAATTATGCAGCAGCTCCCGACCCGGACATTTCGATGGAGTATTAACGGTCGTTATGAAGCTATTAAACCTGGTACAAGCCCGCTATGCTTATTTCGGAGAAAAGGATTATCAACAGTATTTATTGGTGAAGGGAATGGCCCAGGCTTTTTTTCTCAATACGGAGATTGTTCCTTGTCCCACCGTCAGAGAACCGGATGGCTTGGCATACAGCTCTCGAAACAGGCGTTTATCCCCAAAGGACCGACTAAAAGCACCGCTTTTTTATTCTTTACTGAAGTCAGAATTAGATCCAAAAAGAATTGCGGTAGAATTGAAAACAGCAGGATTCAAGGTTGATTATGTGGAAGAGATTGGTCATCGCCGCTATGGTGCAGTTTATGCAGGGGATGTGAGGTTGATCGATAATGTCATCTGTTAAGATTCTTTTTAAAATATCAGGATCTATCGCCGCCTATAAATGTGCTGCTATCATATCCAAACTGGTGCAGTCTGGTTTTGAGGTCCAGACGGTGGCTACCGAAGCGGCATTACGATTTATTGGTCCGGCAACATTAGAGGGATTGACCGGCAAGCCAGTTTTAACTCAGCTGTTTGAGCCAGGGCAAATGATGAATCATATCCATCTGGTAAAATGGGCGGATATGACCATTTTAGCTCCGGCTACAGCCAATACGATCAACCGTTTGGCCCATGGTTTGGCGGATGATCTGGTTGGAGCACTCTTTCTAGCGCATGATCGAAATAAACCTTATTTATTAGCACCGGCCATGAATACAAACATGTACCATCATCCCGCGACCAAATTGTCGTTGGAGAAACTTCAAAATTGGGATGTAACAGTTCTACCGACGAACCAGGGTTACTTAGCCTGTGGTGATGAAGGGCCGGGAAAAATGCTGGAGCCTGAAGCGGTTATTACCTATATAATGGAGGCCTTAGAGGCAATCAGATCATCTTCGGATCAATCCCGTCAAATTCTAATTACCGCCGGAGGTACACAGGAAAACATAGATTCCGTTCGGTTCCTAAGCAATATCAGTACTGGTCATACGGGCGCATCCTTAGCAGATTCTTTTATCCGCAGAGGAGTCCATGTTACTTATCTTCACGGTATGATGGCGCTCAAACCTACATTACCATGTTACTTCCAATCGTTTGAGTCTTCATCAGATCTGGAGGCGAAGTTAAAGCAGCTTTTATCCAAAAAAAGATTTGATGCTGTTATTCATCTTGCAGCCGTCAGTGATTATATACCTGATACTCTTCTGGTAGAGAAGCAAACTATGCCTTTACCTATGAATGAAAAATTGACCTCCAATCCAAAGCGGATATCCATTACACTCAAACGGAATCCTAAAATTATTAAAAAAATAAAATCTTTCAGTAAAAACAAACAGATTAAATTAATAGCTTTCAAGATGACTGCCCAATCCAGCGCTGATCAGCAACGACAGGCTGCGCTAAATTTGCTTGAAGAGACCCACAGTGATATGGTGGTAGGAAATGATATAGCAGACCGGAAAGAAAATTGTCAATATATATTTCAAATATATAAACGCAGCTCCAAATCTCATCATCAGTCAGCCCGGACAGTTGACAATCTTGGGGAAATATTAAACAAAGAACTTTTCGAAACAAAAGATTAACCATTATGATACTTGTGTTGGACATTGGTAACACCACCCTTCATGGAGGCGTATTTAAGGATGATAAATTGATATTCCAATTTCGGAAAACATCAATAAACCGTGTTTCGTCGGATGAGATGGGGGTTTTTCTCCGATCGGTTTTATTAGCAAATAATATCAAGTCCGATGAGATTGAGGAAATCGCACTATGTTCCGTGGTTCCTGATGCTGTTCATTCTATACGGAACGCATGCATAAAATATTTCAATCGGAGTCCATTCGAACTTAAGGCTGGGGTAAAAACCGGATTAAAAATCCGGTATCGCAATCCGTTGGAAGTCGGCGCAGATCGTATTGCCAATGGAATTGCCGCCATTCACAAGTATCCCGGTAAAAATTTGATCATTGTTGATTTTGGTACTGCTACTGTATTTTGTGTAATCAACATGGATAAGGAATATCTGGGTGGTATTATTGTACCGGGAATTGACATTTCATTGGAATCATTGGTTCAGAGGACCGCCAAACTGCAACCAGTTGAAATCATAGAGCCGAAGAAAGTAGTGGGAACCTCGACGGTTGCCAGCATCCAATCCGGTTTGTACTTTGGACAGATCGGAATCGTGCGGGAGGTTACCCAGCGAGTAACAAAGGAAGAGTTCGGTGGAAATCAACCTGTAATCATAGGTACCGGGGGATTCTCCGGGCTTTTTTCCAATTGCGGATTATTCCAAACCGTCATTCCGGACTTGGCCTTGCAGGGATTAAGACTGGCATTATTATTAAACCGATGAAATGGTTCAAATCAATTTGCAGGATCAAACCTTGAAAAAAACTAAATTAAAAAAAGATGACCGATGACCGACTGGCTTGAAAAAATTCCCTTTGACTACCAGAAACCCATCCTGACTGCCATTCGGCAGGCACTTGCTGAAGATATCGGCAGCGGCGATCTGACTACCCTTGCAACCGTCTCGGCGGAGGTGATTGGGACTGGAACATTCACCGTTAAGTCGGATGGTGTCATTGCCGGATTGGCGGTAGTGGGACTCGTTTTTCAGGAACTGGACCCTACCATTCATTTTGTTCCTAAAGTCGCCGATGGTGAGCGGGTGACCGCTGGTACAGTTATCGCCACAATTGATGGATCGGCGATTAACCTGTTGAGCGGGGAGCGTACTGCCCTTAATTTTTTACAACGCATGTCCGGAATTGCTACGTACACAAATGATCTGATCTTGAAAATTACACATACGCATTGCAAATTGCTGGATACAAGGAAGACCGCCCCGGGTTTGCGTATGTCCGACAAATGGGCTGTGGCGCTGGGGGGTGGAAGCAATCATCGCATTGGGCTTTTCGATATGGTTATGATCAAGGATAATCATATCGAAATGGCTGGTGGCATCAGCTCGGCGGTAACCCAGGTACGCCAGTTTCTGGCCACCCATCATCGCGACAAGAAAATTGCCATCGAAGTGGAGGTTAAATCCATGGAGGAACTGAAGGAAGCTTTGAAATTAAATTTGGATCGCATCATGCTGGATAATATGGATATAGATACCCTGTGTCGAGCCGTAAAACTAACAAGGGGAACTATTCCATTGGAAGCCAGTGGAAATATCACCAGTGACACGATTCAAAAGGTGGCGGAAACGGGAGTGGATTACATTTCATCCGGGGCATTGACCCATTCAGTGAAGGCGCTGGATATATCCTTTTTGCTGAAATTGAAAAAACACCAATGAACAGTCCAGGTTCGAATTCCAATCATTTTAACCATAAGAGGTAAGTTATGTCAACTCTCACACGATCTGAGGTTGTCCATATCCTGCGAAACAAGACAGGAGGATTATTGACGGAAGAACAGATACAATATAAAACTGGGCTGGTGGAGCAAATTCTTGAGTTAAAAGAATCCATGAATGCCTTAATCCTCGGTCACAATTACATGAAACCGGGTTTGTTTTACACTGTGCCCGATTACTGTGGGGACTCATTGGATTTATGCCGCAAAGCAGCGCAAACGGATAAAGACTATATTGTGTTTTGCGGCGTTCGTTTTATGGCAGAAACGGCAAAATTGCTTAATCCGGACAAGATTGTATTGCTGCCGTCTCAAAAAGCCGGATGTTCGTTGGCGGCCGGTATCACGGCTGAGGACGTTAAAACGCTTAGGAAACAGTATCCCGGTGTTCCCGTAGTCACTTATGTGAATACCTACGCTGATGTCAAAGCGGAGAGCGATATTTGCTGCACGTCCAGCAATGCAGCTGCGGTAGTAGATTCCCTGAATAGCGACACAGTGATTTTTCTGCCAGATGAATATCTGGCTATTAATATCGCTAAGGAAACCGGTAGACAGATTGTTTTCCCGACCAAAAACGGCCAGTCCGGTAAGCATAAGGATACTGATTTGGATGTTCAGATGATCGGCTGGAAAGCCCGCTGCGAAGTACATGAAAAATTTACTGTCGATGACATAAAACAGGTACGTAAACAATTCCCGGATACTTATGTGTTGGCTCATCCGGAATGTAGTCCCGAAGTGGTGGCAGCATCCGATTACAGTGGCAGCACCAACCAGATGATCAAGGCAGTAGAAGAAAGTGATGCACAGCAATACCTGTTGTTAACCGAATGTGCCATGGGGGATAACATCGCCGCGATGCACCCCGAAAAAGAAATGCTGAGACTTTGCAGTGTACGCTGTCCTCACATGAATGAAATTACACTGGAGGATACGCTAGCGGCTTTGCAGAATAAACAATATCAAATAGACATTCCTACCGACATTGCCCAGCGCGCCCGTAGAGCAGTAGAACGAATGATAGCCATCGGTTAGTATGTCTGATCTATATCAAACAGATGTTCTTATTATTGGCAGTGGAATTGCCGGCGCGACGGCAGCCCTTGAGTTAGCACAGAACGATATAGATGTTCTGTTGGTAACACGTGCTAATGAGCCGGAAGAGAGCAATACCCGTTATGCTCAGGGTGGGATTATTTATTATGGTGAGAAGGACTCTCCGGATAGTTTAGCCAGTGATCTTTTTTTAGCCGGAGCCGGGTACAATAATCCCCAGGCAGTACAGCGCATCGTCCAGGATGGCCCAAAATTGGTTAAAAAGATATTGATTGATACACTTCAGGTACCATTCGATAGAAATGAACATGGAGATTATTCCTTAATTAAAGAAGGGGCTCATTCATCACGGCGTATTCTTCATACTGCCGATATTACTGGTATGTCTATTGAGATCGCATTGATAAATTTTCTGAAAGCTCACTCAAAAGTAAAATTACTGACTGGGCACACGGCAATCGATCTAATTACTCCATCCCACCATAGTAACGATCCTCTATATATTTACAAGCCCCAATCCTGTGTTGGCGCCTATGTGCTTAACCAGAAAACCGGAGAAGCGATCCGTTGTTTATCCAAAAATACTATTTTAGCTACCGGTGGACTAGGTGATATTTACCTCCGAACCAGCAATCCCAAGGGTTCAAGGGGAGATGGTTTGGCCATGGCTTACAGAGCCAGCGCACGAGTGATTAATTGTGAATTCATTCAATTTCATCCAACAACATTTTTCCATCGCCATGCCCCTAACTATCTTATTAGCGAGGCCGTTAGAGGGGCCGGTGCCCGATTAGTAGACTCTGAAGGTAAACCCTTTATGGAAAGATTCAGTCCGGAATGGAAAGACCTGGCCCCCAGAGATATCGTGGCTCGGGCTATCCATAAGATCATGGTGGAACAGGAGCATACCAATGTTTATCTGGACTTGGCCTCTTATCTGTCCGCAACCACGATTAAGAATCGGTTTCCGACGATATATAGTCAATTAAAAAATTATAACGTTGACATAACCACTGATTTGGTGCCGGTCGTGCCGGCTGCTCACTATTTTTGCGGTGGAGTTTGGGTCGATGACCATGGACGTACAACGATATCTGAATTGTATGCCGTCGGGGAAGTGTCTTGTACCGGGGTACACGGGGCTAATCGGTTGGGAAGCGCGGCCTTACTTGAAGGTTTGGTATGGGGATATCGTGCAGCTCAACATATTATGGGGGAAATACAAAACCAGGACATTTTCGAAGAACGATTAATACCAAATTGGCAGTATGCCGGGGAGGATTTGGCGGATCTGGTTCTAATTCAACAGGATATGAGTTCTATTCAAAACATTATGTGGAATTATGTTGGTTTAATCCGGAACCCTAAAAGATTGGAAAGAGCCTGGAACGAACTTAGAAATCTTGAATTTCAAATTGAGCAATTTTATCGAATGACAAGAATCAATGATGGATTGATTGGATTACGTAATGCGGTTAGATCGGCCTTAATTGTGACAGCAGCTGCTTGGGCTAATAAAAAGAGTATTGGCTGTAATTTCGTTGAATAAAGCCACCTATTCACACCTTAATCAGATAAATACTTTTCGGAAAAAATTTACTATATCGAATTTCAACCGTAGCAAACGTAATATTTAATCACTTCGATACACTCGAATTGATTGATGTGATCTCCCGATCCCGTGAGAATTCCTTGTATCAATTTTTTTTGGTTATGTTTCAAAAACACTCAATAGCGCAGGTCTTCTTGCCTAAAAGCAGGGGAGAGTTTCAATTTATTAGCGCAATAACGAAGATATCCCAAAGCTTTTCGAGATATTTACATATGGTTGAATGAAATTTTATGTTCGCAGGGACTGGAGGCCCTGCTATTATTATAATCGATACTTACTCCGCAACGGATCAATCCCGGCTCTTCGTTTACGGGGCTTTCGTTTCACTTCAGAATGATCCCCCCCCCTATCCGCCTATATACTTACCTGCCTTCGCTGACGCTTCGTCAGACAGGCGGCGGGCAGGCAGGTAATCGTCGTGGTAATAATTACTGTGGCAACGGAGCGAGTGGTGTCGTTTTGCTCAATTGTTTCAACGAAGTTCAATGTTCGCAAATCATCCCAAAAGTGATTTATACTATTGTTTGGGTAGCGTTTGTTTTTCTCACCAATTTAATCTTGCTAAAAATATCTTGATGGTTTTTTCTCTCTTCTTCAATATCATAATCATCTTGCAATCCAAGCCAAAATTTTGCTGAATTACCAAAATATGAACTTAACCGCAATGCCGTATTAGCTGTAATTCTTCTTTTCCCTTTTATTATTTGAGATATCCTTGTTTGAGGAATGCCTAAATCCTTCGACAATCTATACGCAGATATTTCCATAGGGGCTATAAATTCTTCCACAAGAATTTCACCGGGGTGTATGTTTAATAAAGTTTGCATTGTTTATTCTCCTTTCAGTGATAGTCAGTTATTTCAACATGATAAGAATGATTGTTTTCCCATTTGAAAACGATTCTCCATTGATTGTTGATTCGAATGCTGTAAAAACCTTTTCTTTTTCTTTTTAATTTTTCCAATCTGTTTGCCGGTGGAATTCTCAAATCTGTAATATTCATGGAGTTATTGAGCATTCTTAATTTTCTCCGTCCTATTTGTTGAATTGCAAGCGGTATCTTTTTGACTCTTTCTCCTTGCCATATCTTTTTACTCGCTTTTGAACCAAATGAATTAATCAATCTAACCTTTTGCGTTACTAACGTATAAGGTAATAACATTGTACACTTTTGCAAAATGATTTTCTTACCTTATTTCGATCATTGAATTAGAAAAAACTATACACCTCCGAACTAATATCAGCTTTTATAATTCAACGAGTTCCAATACATAAATCATGGTCATGAACAAACTTTACTGTTTGATAATTTTATAACAATCAAAACAATAATTGTCATTGCGAATGGAACACAGTGGAGTGCGGCAATCTCCTTGCATAAAACAAAGCAATGACATCAATAATTTCCGAGAATCTACATACCCAAGGAGATCGCCGCGTCTTTTCACTTCGTATCAAAGACTCGCCTGTCCGCCTCCTTTTATTAATTCTATTTGGACCAAGCGGGCGATGACAAATTTGTGGTTAATATTTTACGTTCGCAGGGACCGGAGGCCCTGCTAGTATTTTAATAGAGAGATTTAAAAAAGATAATTTAATACTATCACACTTCCATCAATATCGGATTTAGAAAAATGGTATGTGTAAATTTACCCTTCTTATTACGGAACTATTTTATTTACTGATTATTCCATAACTGAAATGAACAAAAAAAGTTTTTTCATCCTATTGCTTGTCATGACATTCGTCTATGGCCAGGAATTTACCATTGCACGTCTTCACTATGGCGGTGGGGGTGACTGGTACAGCAATCCCAGCAGCCTTCCCAATCTGCTGAATTATTTACAAACGCATACAGCCATAAAAGCCACTGATAAGGAAGTGCGTGTAAAACTGACCGATGAAGATTTGTTTTCTTACCCCTATCTATATATGACCGGCCACGGCAATGTACGATTTGATGAAAAGGAAATGATCCGTTTGAGAACATTCCTTAATCGCGGTGGGTTTTTGCATGCCGATGATAATTACGGTATGGATCAATCATTCCGAAGGGAAATGAAAAGGGTGTTTCCGGATAAGGAATTTGTGGAATTGCCCTTTGAGCATCCTGTATTTCACCAAGTTTTTGACTTTTCAAAAGGCCTTCCGAAAATTCATGAACATGATAATAAACCTCCCCAGGCGTTGGCAATATTTGAAGATGACCGAATTATCGTTCTTTATACATACGAATGTGATTTAGGTGATGGATGGGAAGATGCCGAAGTCCATCGCGATCCGGAGTCAATTCGAACTGCTGCCCTAGAAATGGGCGTCAATATTATTCACTTTGCCTTGACCCAATAATGTTGCTGCAAAATGGTCAAAAATCACAATTGATTAAGGATATGTTCTACAAACTTACTGAAATAAACGTAATAAATTTCTTCAAAAATATTCAACACGGAGTTGGTCATTGGTTCATATTGGTTTCTATAAATATTCTACCACGGAGTCAACAGGCTATCTATCAAAATATCAAGGGGAATCCCGTAGGCTTACAGTCCCGTGCTTTATGTCGGGAGATTACATGTCTATAACAAACGGAATTCAGATAAACACGAACGCCGCCCGCCTGCCCCATATTAAATATATTGAAGGTGGCGGGCAGGTAGGTGTTCAACAGGGAGGTTAAAAATGGCTAATACATTTACACAACTCTACACTCAATTAGTTTTTGCGGTGCAAAGCAGACAAAATTTAATACAAAATAGATTTGAAGAAGATGTGTATAAATACATCACGGGAATTATCCAAAATAAAGGGCATAAAATTATTGCAATTAACGGAATGCCTGATCATATCCATATTTTTATTGGAATGAAACCTAAAGAAGCATCACAAAAAAAGAACTTTCAAAGAAGAATATCTTGCATTATTGGAAAAATTCCAAATTGAATATGATGAACGGTATTTATTTGAATGGATAAATTAAGATCATGACTAATAATCGTAAATATTCAACACCTATGGCGTTGGTGATACTGGGGAAATATTCGTTCTATAGACATTTAACTCCTTACGGAGTTTGGCGTAATCGTGGTTGTTTTTTCTGTAGACATTCGGCTCCGGAGTATTTTAACACGAATGGAAATCCCGTAGGCTTACAATCCCGTGCTTTTTGTCAGGAGATTGTATGTTAATAGAAACATTGAAAATAGATAATATAAACTCCGTTAAACAGATTGTCAAAAAGTGCAAGCGATTCAGTTCATCTTTAGAACATAGCCTTGATCAATTAAATGAATTCTATCGAAAAACAACTGAATAGAATTTTGAAGGCTGCCCTTATTAACGACGGGCAAACATTCGCGTGGATTTTATATACTCTATTGTTGGTGTCAATTCTTGTTGGTGTTACGCTGGAAAGCATTTTTTATTTTTCATCCTCTATTCGGTTCGGAACCTGGCAATTGGGTTTTATCCTACTTTGCTTATTTATTTTGAGCGCCATTGTCTTCATCCTTTTCGCTTTTTACAATCGAATCAACCGATACCGAAAATCAACGTTAGCTCGGGCAGCCGGCAGGCTCGCTTTCCCAAAAGAGGATACAATCATAAATGCGCTTCAATTGGAAAGAGGATTGAAATCGAGCACATCCCGGGAATTAAGTAAATCTTTCGTTGATGAAACGCTGCGAAAGTTTGTTCAAATAGATGAATCTGAACTATTTTCGTCCGGAAGAGGCGCCAAATGGAAAAGGGGTTCGCTCGTTATGTTGGTCATCGGTGCTTTGGTGTTTTCGTTTAACTTGGAAAACAGCGCCCAGGCTATCTATCGTTGGTTTCATCCCCGAACTGAATTTTCGATTCCAAAACCGTTTGTCATCCGTTCGGAAACCGGTAATATTAACTTGCTGGGGAGTGAATCAGCTGAATTGTCATTTTCCGTCCTCGGGGATGCCCCGGATTCCCTTTTCATCGATTTTCAATCCTATACAGAACGTGATTCTTTAAAACCCATTCCCGTGGCAAAAAAAGATAGTATAGGAGTCTACCATTATACATTAGAAGATATTTCACAAAACCATACGTACCGTTCTTACGTCCCGGCAGCTCATTTCTGGGAAGCCTGGGAAGAAGTGACCTCAGAAACATATACCATTTCAGTGACGGACAGGCCGGTGATGGAGGATTTAACCATCACCGTTATCGCTCCGGATTATACCAAAATAGATCCAATCGTACAGAAGGGAAATCAAGCCAATATCAGCGGTTTGTTTGGATCTTCTATTCAAGTAAAGCTGCGCAGCAACCGACCTCTGAAAGAAGGAAACCTGATTTTGGATGATTCTATCATTCCCATGAAAATCACCGGAAAACGGGCCGCTGGAGAGTTTCCATTAGAAAAGGACAGCCAATTATCGATTCAATTACTTGATATTCGCGGTATTTCAAACCGGAATCCCATCCCGTTTCAGATTACTGTTATTGAAGATTTTTTTCCGGATATTACGGTTTTGCAACCTGAAAGGTCGTTTGAGTTGGGAAGAGACCAATCTGTATTACTGCAGGTACAAATTGAAGACGATTTTGGATTTTCGAACCTTCAGGTTGCCTATGAAATCCATCGTCCCGCTTATATTGCCATTGAACCGTTGTTGTCCCTCTTTACCATTCCCATAGATGATCCCCGGAACGTCAGTCAGGATATTTTTCATTCCTGGCAATTGGGTGAATTTGGCTTAATGCCGGAAGATGAAATACATTTTCATTTTGAATTATCAGATAATGATGAAATATCCGGTCCAAAGAAGACAGTTACTGAAGATTTTATTGCCCGGCTCCCCGGTTTGGCTGAACTATTTTTATCATTTGAACAAGATGAAACAGACATCCTAAATGATATTTTTGAGACTCAAGAAGAATTGGAATCTATTCGCAAAAATATGGATCAATTAGAACTGGATGTCCTGAAACAAGATCAATTGACTTGGGATCAACAGCAGGACTTACAAAAAATGCTTGAAGGAATCCGGGAAGAAATTCAAAAAATGGAGAAGCTGAATGAAACCATTGACGCATTGCAGGAAGCTGCAGAAAAACATGATTTATTTTCTTCAGATCTCATGGAAAAATTCAGTCGTTTGCAGCAGTTAGTGGATGAAATATTATCAAATGATTTGATGCAAAATTTACTTGACTTAGAGATGCTGATGTCAGAAATGGATATCAACAAACTCCAAGAAGCGCTTGCATCCATAACGGATAACATTGATCAGATTGAGCAGCAATTGGATCGTTTTATTGATATTTTCGAACGAATTATGGCAGAGCAAAAAATCGATGAATTGCGCACTCGTATAGAGAGTTTAGCAGAACAACAGGAAAATATTCATGAGCGTATTGAACGGACACAAGAATCAAACGACTCTTCAAATTTTCCAAGATTAAGCGAGGAACAACAACGACAAGTTGAGGAATTTTCAAATATTCGCAATAAAATGGATGAAGCGGCAGAAGCGGTAGAAAAATTTCATCCGGAAACTTCCGATCTGCTTAAAGATTTGAAACGTGATCCGTTAATGAATCAAACATATTCAGACCTGCAACGGACTGTAAATCAATTACGCAGGCAAAATGTCGATGAGGCTGTAAACTACAGCTCATCATCTCTCGAGGATCTGCAAAAACTGCTTTCAGAAATAGAAAATATTCAGCAGGGATTTCAATCTGCTACCACGCAGGAAATGGCCGCAAAATTTCAACGAACCATGAGAGACGTGTTAACCCTGTCTAAATCCCAGGAACAACTACAGAATGAAACAAGCAACCTGGCAAGAAACTCTCCACGCCTTGGTGATTTGGCTAGCAGGCAGCTAATGATCCAAGATCAATTGCGGCAAGTGATGGAGCAACTGATGAATTTATCTCGTGAGACCTTTGCTGTTACCCCGGAAATGGGTCGTGCAGTGGGGATGGCCAACGCCATGATGGAAGAGGCAAAAAATGCTTTGGCCCAACGAAATGGTCGTGGTGCAGCTCAACATCAACAAGCTGCTATGTCATCATTAAACGAAGCCGCTTTGGCCATTCATCAATCTATGAATCAAATGCGGTCTTCAGGATCTGCCGGCGGTTTTGAGCAGTTTCTGGAACAAATGCAAAAAATGGCAGGTCAGCAGCAAGGCATTAATAGTCAAAGTATGCAATTGGCGCTGGGACAAATGGCCGCAGCCGGTCAAAAAGGCTTATTACAACAATTGCTTCAAGCACAAAGGCAAGTCAGAAAATCACTCCAGGAATTAATAAATGAAGCGAAACGTTCCGGTGAAAAAGGGTTAGGCGACATGGGTGGAATTGCCCAGGATATGGATGACGTTCTTAACGATTTTCAACGTAAAAGAGTTACACACAAAACGATTGACCGTCAGCGACGCATTTTATCTCGGATGCTGGACAGCCAAAAATCCTTGACCCAGCGGGGAGAAAAAGAAAAACGAAAAAGTGAAACCGGAACTGAAATATTCACCACCGGGCCTGATGGATTACCCTTAGACATGGGGCAAAGAAGAAATTTAGCATTGGATGCATTGGATCGCGCATTAAAAGCCGGATACCCCCGGGATTACCAAATAATGATTCGCAGGTATTTTAATTCAATCATTGAAAATCAACCGTTTCTTTCCAAAGGAGATTCAACCGTTGCGAATTAAATATTTCACTATTGTTCTATTAAGTGTTATCTGCTTTGCCCAAATAAAAGTACCGCCTATGGGTCGGGGAGCCATACAGAATGCTCTTCTGATGGAACGGAAAGGAGATCTGAAAGAAGCTCAAAAAATCTACGAATCCATTCTAACGACAAAACCCAAAAATCGTCAGGCCTATACACGACTTAAGAATATTTATAAACGGCTCGGTGATTATAAGTCCGCAGCTGAATTAATCAACAATTGGCTTCAGCACTCTCCCCACGATCTTCAACAGCATGTGGAACTGGGTGAAATATTTTTTACCAGCGGAAATGATAAAGAAGCCAGTGAAGTATGGAATAATTTGATTGCACAATATGGTCAAAATTCCAGCGTTTACCGGATGTTAATTCATACATACAGCCGAATGGGACTTGCCGAAAAAATGCAGGAAATGGTTCGCATCGGACGTGAGCGATTTAATGATCCTGCGTTTATGGCTCTGGATTTGGGCAATTATTATCAATCCAGGCAACACATTGCAAATGCTGTTTCCGAGTTTTTAATTTACGCAAAACACAACCCAAAACAATTAAAACTCATCAACGACAACATTTTGATTATGAGTGATGATATCGAAAATGTTGAAATTATTGAGAGTAGTTTAACAATTCACCTGGACAGATCTCCGTTGATTGTTCACAGCTTACTTTCATCTCTTTATTTCAAAATCGGCAGTTATCAACAATCAGTAGATCATCAATTTCTCATTGCAGATGATCAGAGTGTTCGTCTGAACCGCTTAAATATTTTCGCGAACAATTTACGCAAGGAACGTCAATTCGACTTTGCTGTGCTAACATACCAAACGATTATATCTGATATCCGCAGTCTGCCGGACAAAATTGATTCTAAAAAACTTGGGAAAGTCCTGTTGGGCCTAGGCCGGGTTTATGAAGACCAAATCCAACCTCATAAATTCAATAATTCACTGATTCTGAATGAAATCAATAACGCCTTCTTCAATAGTCAATTTAATTTACAGAAGACTATTTCTACCGATGCCCTTGAACAAGCGCTTTCAATGTATAACACTATTTTGGATGATTTAAAATCTACATCATTTTCACCTCAAGCTCATTTTCGCCTTGGAGAGATTCAGTTCAATATTTTGATGGACATCGATGGCGCCTACGCTGCTTATACAGCAGCATTATCGGCCAACCCGGGCTTAGAACTATCATTTAAAATTCATTCTCGTCTTGTGGACATTTTGATTGCTGAAGGAAAAATAGAAGAAGGTCAAGTATATTTGCAAAATCTGCCAATATCATTCATCAACAGATATAAAAACGAGATTGCTGTAATGTCCATTCAAATTAGCCTATACAATGGAAGAATAGATTCAACATTAAAAATATTAGATGAATTGTTAGTCAATATGGTTCCCACGGATAATCAATTCAATGATTTTATGGAATTACAAGCCATCATCAATATGCATTATACAGATGGGGATGATGGTAATAAAGAAGCATTTCAACAGTACTTATCCGGTGAAATGTTATTGAAACAAAACAAGCTTTCTGAAGCTGTATTGATATTTTCTACTATCCGGGAAAACCAGAATTCTGCATCTATTGCAAAATTAGCTTCCACAAGAGAAATTTTTACTCTGTTACAAATGAATCAATTTGATGAAGCCATGATTCGTTTAAACTGGCTATTGACTTCGGATGCAGGAGATAAGGGACTTATATTGGCCGGCGAAATCTTTCAATACATACGTAATGACCAGCAAAAGGCTTTGAACTATTATGAACAATTGCTAGAGGATTATCCTCAGTCATTTTTATTTGAGCCCATTCGTCAACGTGTTCGAATCCTCAAGGCAGAAACGGAAAGTTAATGAAACAATTTATCTACATCATTTCATTTATCCACATTTTATTTGGACAAAAAATCCTGATCCCAATGGATATCGGACAGCGGGATCATTTAAAAGCATATGGGTTAGCTTTTTGGATTTTAGAAAGAAACATCAATGTGGAATGGCTGCTGAATTACCGGGGTGGATCATTTTTGGCCGATACGAATAGAGATATTGAAAAAGAATGCCTTGTCCGGGGTATCAATTATGAACTCATTAACGCTGCAGAGGCCATGTCCATTTATGGTGAAATAGAACAAAATAATATGGATGTGGTATTGCTGGAAAAATCGCCGAAGATCGCCATTTACTCACCTCCGAGCAAACAGCCCTGGGACGATGCGGTCACCCTTGCATTAACCTACGCTGAAGTTCCATATGAAACATTATGGGATGATGAAGTTTTCCGGGGTAAACTGGAAGAATACGATTGGCTTCACCTTCACCATGAGGACTTCACCGGTCAGTACGGAAAGTTCTATCGCAATTATCATTCAGCTCCTTGGTACATTCAACAGCAAAGGGAATTTGAAGCCATGGCCGCAAGGAACGGTTTTCCTTCGGTTCATGAAGAGAAAAAAGCTGTGGCGCGGATAATTAAATCCTATGTGGGACAAGGGGGGTTCTTGTTTGCCATGTGCAGCGCCACGGATTCATACGACATTGCGTTATCGAGTGAAGGAATCGATGCGGTACATTCCGTTTTTGACAGTACGCCCATTGATCCCAACGTCCAGAAAAAACTAGATTTTTCTAAAACATTCGCATTTACTGATTATACCATTATGCCGGACCCAATGGTTTATGAATTTTCCGACATTGATTATCCCCCCAGCCACAACCCTGTTTTACGAGGCGCCAAAGCTGATTATTTTACGCTCTTCGAATTTTCTGCCAAGTACGATCCCGTACCGACGATGCTGACGCAAAACCACGTTCCGGTTGTAAAGGGATTTATGGGGCAGACCACCGGTTTCCATCGCGACCGAATCAAAACCCATGTGGTTGTTATGGGTGAAGATCTGACGACACCTCAGGTTAAATACCTCCATGGGAATTTTGGAAAAGGTTCGTATACATTTTTGGGGGGTCATGATCCGGAAGATTACCAGCATTTTGTGGGTGATCCGCCCACCGATCTATCTCTGCATCGCAATTCCCCGGGATACCGGCTTATATTGAATAATATTCTTTTCCCTGCTGCACGAAAAAAAGAACGTAAAACATAAAGGCTGATTGGATGAATGGATGTATAATTGCTTGATTGATATGAGATTTTCCATAGGATCCTTTCCCAAATCAATTAATCATATTTTTGAATTTTAATAGCATTTATGATTGATCAACCATGTCCAAGACGTTTGTTAAAAGAAAACATAATTCAATATAACCTGATTATCAAAATGATCTCCACCACCCTTAAATCCCCTCCTCAACGAGGAGGGGCCTCGCCTGCCCGCCCCTTTCTTCTTATTTCAAATGGGGCCGGCGGGGGGCGGTGTCAAACTGGTTTCTTTGATATGTGTATGGAAATTATTTATAGAACAAGTAGAAATTTTGGCCAATACCCTCGGGAACAAATGATTTATACACTTAATTCAAATTATTTTGGACAGCATTTATGAATTATTCTCCGCCAACTTTTTCTGAAATACAAACAGCTGCAGAACGGATTGCGCCTTTCGCTGAAATAACACCCGTATTGACAAATTCCGCTATTAGCGAAATGGCGGGTACTGAACTATTCTTCAAATGTGAAAATTTTCAAAAAGTAGGCGCTTTCAAATTTCGTGGCGCCTGCAATGCGGTGTTGAGTCTAAGAGATAAAGATGCCGCCAAGGGGGTGGCTACACATTCGTCTGGAAATCATGCAGCGGCGCTGGCATTGGCGGGGAAGATTCGCGAAATTTCCGTCCATGTGGTTATGCCCGATAATGCCCCCAAAGTCAAAATAAGAGCTGTGGAAGGATATGGAGCAAAAATTACGTTTTGTAAACCCACCCTTGAAGCAAGAGAAGCCACTTTGAATCGCGTTAAAAATGAAACAGGTGCTATTGTGATACATCCCTACAACGATGAACGGATCATCGCCGGGCAGGGCACCGTTGCTTTAGAGTTTTTGCAAGAATATCCGGAGCTGGATACAATTATAGCGCCTATAGGCGGTGGTGGTTTGATTTCCGGAACATGTGTTGCTGCAAAAGGAACACACCCTGATATCGCCATTATCGGCGCTGAACCCAAGGGTGCTGATGACGCATTTCAATCACTGATAAAAGGGGAAATCGTACCCCAAACAAATCCGAAAACCATTGCCGATGGATTGCTCACGTCCCTGGGAGACAAAACATTCCCCATTATTCAGGAGCATGTTGAGAAGATATTGACGGTCAGCGAAGAAGGGATCGTCAAGGCCATGCGGTTAATCTGGGAACGAATGAATATCATTGTTGAGCCATCTTCCGCTGTTGTTTTGGCAGCGTTGTTGGAACATCCTGAAGAACGCATTGGAAGCCATGTTGGGCTCATTTTAACCGGTGGGAATGCCGACTTAGATAATTTGCCTTGGTAAATACGATATAAGAGGGTTAGCATTCGATACAATATCCCCATCTGTCGTTCCGACATCTTCCCCACAATCGGGGAAGAATTTGAAAGTTGTGAGATAAAACAATGATCATTATTAATAAAAATTCTCTAGAAGATGCCATAGCTGTTTCACAGCAGATTTCAGAGTTTAAACATCCATATGGAATGGATGAATATCAAATAAGATTGAAGAAAAATCATTTAATTTTGACCGCCTCAATCCATAATAAGCCTATTGGTTTCAAAATTGGGTATGATCGATTTGAGGATGGCTCATTTTACAGCTGGATGGGTGGTGTTTTACCGGAATATCGAAAAAAAGGTATTGCCAAAATGCTGGCTAATTACCAGGAAAAATGGGCAAAAGAAAATAAATATACGACCATCCGTCTTAAAACACGAAAAAAATATAAAGCAATGGTGGCATTTTCACTAAAACGGGGATTTAAAATATTAAATAAAATAGCGAAAGTTCCCGATGAAGAATCCAGAATTTGGATGGAGAAACAGTTGTAACATGTGGAAACAAAAACAGATTACGCTCCCCCATTTCCCGCGGGGGTTTCATCTCATAACGGATCTAATCATTAACAAAACACCGGAAATCAGGGACATTTCTGCCGGGTTGCTCCATGTGTTTATCCAACATACGTCTGCTTCATTAACCATTAACGAAGATGCCGATCCGACTGTTCGTTCTGACTTTGAAGCACATTTTAATGCCACCGTTCCTGAAAATGCTCCGTATTACAGGCATACACTGGAAGGCTCGGATGACATGCCGGCTCATTTGAAAGCATCCATTCTGGGTTCATCCGTTAGCGTCCCCATTACAAACGGTCGATTGAACTTGGGGACGTGGCAGGGGATCTATTTGTGCGAACACCGCAACAGAGGTGGAAACCGAAATATTATTATTACTATTAGTGGTAAGCATAAAGAATGAATTCTATTAAAATTTATTGTATCCTCCTACTGTTTGCAGTCTTTTCTTCCTGCGCTGATCCACTTCAACAAGCCCAACCTTTATATAAATCTCAAAAATATACAATTGCCTATCCCTCGGGTGACATGGCAAACCAAATAGAAACTGTTTTAAAATCCGTTAAAAAGTTGAGTACTAATTCAATCTACACCGCATATCATTTCAATTTTGATCAAAATATTAGTAAAGAATCTGTGGGTCAATTGAATCTTGAATCAGAGGCTAATTCCATATCTTATTTTAACGAATCCTCATCTGGAACAGCTACTATTCTTACATATGATTCCAACCGGATACTGGTTCTTACCTGCGCCCATATAGGGGATTTCCCTGACACAATTTTTACGACTTTTCACGACGATGAAGATCGAATATCTTCCGTAGCCGTAAGAGGACGATCGGATTTCTTTATTCGAGGGATTCCAGGTGGAGATGAATTGGATGAATTAGTCCGGGATCGGAAAAAAGATTTAGTTCTGTACGGGAAGCAGTATTCATCACAACAAGAGTTTCAATTACTTCAGTTAAACATTCCGTTGGGGAAACTTAGGAAATTACAATGGGGTAGTTTTGTTTATCTTGCAGGTTTCCCTATGGGAGTAAAAATGGTCACCCGGGGTATAGTTAGTCTGTTTGAAAGCAGTCAAAAGGATATGTATTTAATTGATGCCATTTTCAATAGGGGATTTAGCGGCGGGTTGGTTTTAGCCTACAAACAGGGAACTAATCAAATGGAATGGGTGGGGCTAGTTAAATCCGTTTCTGCTGATTCATATTTTCGATTAAAACCCTCAGAGAAAAAAACAAAATACACCGATGAGAATCGCCCTTATCACGATGAGTTGTACTTAGTGCGGACTGTGGATATAAATTATGGTGTTACCTATGCTATCAGCCCGGATGTAATCCAGTCATTTCTGAAGGAAAATAAATATAAATTGGAACAGGCCGGATTTAATATTTCCCGTTGGCTAGAATAAAAATTTATATCTTTTGTTTCACATCGTTCCAAATTTCGTCCATCTCTTCCAAGGACGAATCTTCAACCGTTTTTCCTCTTCGCTTTAATTCTTCTTCTACTTGCGCAAAACGGGTCGTGAATTTTTTATTCGTTTTTCGCAGAGCATCTTCCGCTGATATATCCAAAAATCGTGCCAGGTTTACAACGGAAAACAGGACGTCACCGATTTCTTCTTCAATATGTTCTTTTGTGCTTTTTGATTGCGCTTCTTTCAATTCCAGAATTTCTTCATGAATCTTATCCCAGACTTCCTCCACTTTATTCCAGTCAAATCCTGCATGACTGGCTTTTTGCTGCAGGCGCTGGCCCCTGATCAAAGCCGGTAATGTAACCGGGACGCCGTCCAGTCTGGATTTGCGGTTCTTTTCCTTATGCTTAACTGCTTCCCAATTTTGCTTTGCGTGAAAGGGAGCTTCAGCCTGAGCATCGCCAAAAACATGGGGATGTCGACGTACCAGTTTTTCATTGATATTTGCCAGGGAATCGTTAATTGAAAAATGATTATTCTCTTCGGCAATGACTGCCTGCAATACCGCATGGAGCAAAATATCACCCACTTCCTCTTTCAGTTCCGGCCAATTCTCGTTATCCACGCTTTCAATGACTTCATAGACTTCTTCCAGAAAATAGGGCAATAGAGACGCGTTAGTCTGTTCCCGATCCCAGGGACAGCCGTCCGGAGCTCGTAGTCGTTTTACAATATCAACTAATTCTTCAAATTTCTTGGAAATGTTGTCACCCATGAATTAAATCCTGCCAATTGCACTGGTGTAAATATTCTTCTTCTTTATGGGTCATGATATTTTTTTCAGCTTCTGTTTGGTCATCATAATTCAGCAAATGGAGTCCGCCGTGAATGATTAACCGTCCCACTTCCCTGGCAAACGGCTCCCCAAACATTTCCGCATTTTCCTTGGCTCGGGGAATACTGATATAAATCTCTCCTTCCACTTTTTTTTCTTTATACTCATTCAAGCGGAATGCAATGACATCTGTCAGTTGGTCTTTATTGAAAAAATCCTTCTTTAGTTTGCTCAAAAGGTCATCATTGCCAAAAACGATGGATATTTCATCAATAGAAAACCCCTCCAGTTCGATAATATAGTTCAGAATGGAGTCAGCGGTGGCAATGGATATTCCGCTGAAGGTTGGATCAACTTCAACTGAAACAGGCATTAAGCTTTGGCAATGTTATCCGATTGCTTTTCTTCCGGATATTCAATCCGTATATGATAAATGCCCCGCAATACCGGAAGCATTCCGGTCTGACCGTCTACTGTTCCTTTAATTCGGCGTAAATCATCAATGGTTAACGGACATTCATCCAATTGACCTTCGTCCAATCGATTTTTAATGATCTTTTCGATCATTTCTTCCACCTTAAAAATATCCGTATCCTTGATGGATCGAACCGCTGCTTCAATGGCTTCACAGAGCATCAGGATGCCTGTTTCTTTGGAGTTGGGTTTAGGTCCCGGATATCGATAAGTATTTTCATCAATCTTCTTGGCGTCGCCTTTTACCTTTTTCAGGGCTTTTCTATAAAAATATTCCACCCGCGTGGTGCCATGATGCATGGGTATAAAATTGCTGACTATTTTTGGAAGTCCATATTCTTCGGCCAATTTCAATCCTTCACTGACATGGTTTCGAATAATCTTGGCGCTCATGGCTTCTTTAAGATCATCGTGTTTATTTACACCGCTGAACTGGTTTTCAATAAAATATTCAGGGCGTACCATTTTCCCGATATCGTGATAATAGGCGCCCACTCTGCACAGCAGGGCGCGGGCATTGATGGCATCGGCACAGGCTTCCGCCAGATTCCCAACGACAATACTGTGGTTGAATGTGCCGTTGGCATCGCGCTGCATCCGTTTTAATAAGGGATGATTAAAATCCAAAAGTTCCAATAACGTCAAGTCTGTGGTAATGCCAGAGGTGACTTCAACAATGCCGATAAGACCATACGTAATAATGGGCGTCAGTAAGCTAATGACCATTAAATAAATCAAATCGATCTGCATATCCGCCCAGGAATGTCCCTTGAATAAACCATGGGCAATAACAACAAAAATACTCGCTGCTATCATTGCCAGGATTGCGGTGATAAACTGGCTTCTCATTCGCAATCGTCTGACCATATACATGGCCACAGACGAAATAAAAATAACCGTCACAATAAATTCCAGATCATTCCCGATCAAAATTCCGCTCAATAAGGCGATAGAAATTGTACCCATGAACCCAATCCTGGCATCGAACAGAATGGTTAACAGCATCGCCGCAACACTAATCGGAATAAGGTATTTCGATAATTCAAACCTCAATACAAATAAATCTGTCAGTCCGATGATAGTTGCAAAAATGATAGAAATCAAAAGAACCATTTTCCAATCATTAAAAATGACACTGCGATAGGTGAGTAAAAATGTGAAGAAAAAGGAAATAACCACAGCCACAATCATTAAACGCCCCAAATATGCTATCACTTTTTCCCATCCTATTTGCTGCATATCTTTCCTAATGATTGCATTGGCCAGCGAATATAATTTTTGATAGATGTCAGGTGTGATGCGCTGGTTTGCATCGACGATCATTTCGTCCTTCAGCATAATCCCCCGGTTTCTGGGGACACGATCTAAACGACTCTGTTGACGACGCTCAGTTGTTTCTTTATCATAAATGATGTTGGGTTTCATAAATTCCACTAAAATAATATAACCAAACTCTCGACGAATATCCTGTTCATTATCATACAAAGTATTGATTTCTTTTTTTGATTTTGTCCAGGCGATGTTTAAATCGCTCAACTCACTCGGCTTCAAAATAATCGGAATGTCTCCTTGGTCAATCGAGACTTCGTTACTCGTAATATTTTCAACATTTATGTCTATGATTCCTTCCGCCCATCTGTTTCGAAATACTTGTAATAGATCTTCATGAAATCTACTCAATGCCTTTTCTGATTCAACAGGTTCTTGAATTGTAAAAATTGAAAACCGGTCATGATCGACTCTTAACGACGGATTATCCTGATTGTATTGGTTCATGAGGATAATCAATGTTGCACTATCCGCTTGAAACATGGAGCGCACTTCTGAGTATTTTTCATCATGCCGGTATCTGTAAAGGAGTTCTTTTGTTTTTTCAAGACGGGTGGATGCTTTTCTGATTTTCTTAACCATCAGGAAATATTCTTCTAATTCTTCCGTGGACGATTTCACAATGTCCTGATTTCGATGGAATAAGTACGGTTCAGAGCGCAATGCTTTATCCAAATCAGTTTGCAGCTTTTTCTCTGTTTTCAAAATAGGGAAATTGAACGGTGCAATGACGGGTTCTCGGGCGATATCGTCCACCTGATAACTGAATTGCAGTACCTTACCCTGCCGGAAAAACAATGAAACGATCATTACCAATATTAAGAAAATGGCAATTTGTCTATAGTTCGTTTTCAGGGTATCAATTGCCAGATCAATTGATTGTTGAATTTTCTTGGAAATAATCAAGCTGTTTTACGCAATGTTTTCATTAATTGACGGGTGATAATCATGCGTTGAATTTCACTGGTTCCCTCTCCGATTTCCAGCACTTTAGCGTCACGGAAAAACCGTTCCACATCATATTCTTTCACATAGCCATATCCACCTAAAACCTGGATAGCTTCGGTGGTAATTTTCATGGCTGCTTCGCTGGCGTACAGTTTTGCAATGGCGGCCTCTTTGGTAATATCCATCCCTTGGTCTTTCATCCAGGCGGCATGAAACGTCAGCAACTTTGCCGCTTCAATCTGTGTGGCCATGTCAGCCAGTTTAAACCCAATAGCCTGGAATTTATAGATTTCCTTTCCAAACGCTTTACGTTCGGTGGAATAGTTTAATGCTTTTTGATAGGCGCCTTCAGCTGTTCCCACTGAAAGGGCAGCCACCGATATTCTTCCCCCCGTCAATGTTTTCATAAACGTTTTAAATCCATCTGAAGGCTGGCCGAGCAAATTTTCTTTAGGCACGCGCATATCTTCAAAAAATAATTGACGTGTATCACTGGCGCGCCAACCCATTTTTTTCTCTTTTGGGCCAATCTTCAGGCCCGGGTTGTCCGTGTCGACAATTAATGCGCCGATACCTATAGATTTACCATTTTCAACAATTTGGGTTGTGAACAAGAGAATACCTGCTTTACCGGAATTCGTAATAAATATTTTACCCCCATTGACCACATATTCATCGCCATCCAAAACTGCACGTGTTTTGGTCGCACCGGCATCACTGCCGGCTTCCGGTTCAGTTAAACCAAAGGCGCCTAAAATTTCTCCACTGGCAAGCTGTGGAACATACTTCCGTTTTTGTTCTTCTGTACCCGCGATGACGATGGGCATGGTGCCCAAGGATGTGTGGGCCGCCATGGTAATAGCCACGGACGCATCCACTTTTGCCATCTCCATCACAGCGGCAGCGTACGCAACTGTATCCATCCCGGCGCCGCCATATTCTTCCGGCACCGGAATTCCCATGAGACCTAACTTACCCATTTTGGATACGATTTCTTCAGGAAATCTTCCTGTTTCATCCAGTTCTCGGGCGATGGGTGCCACTTCAGTATTGGCAAAATCTCTCACCATTTCCACTAACATAGTATGTTCTTCAGTAAAAAATAATTTATCCATTTTTTATATCCATTTTATGGCTGCTGATGCCCATGTAAATCCAGACCCAAACGCCGCCAGAATAATGTGGTCATCCGCTTTAAATTTTCCTTCTTCATACGCCTCACACATAGCGATGGGTATCGTTGCCGCTGTTGTATTTCCGTAGCGATGAATGTTGCTGTAAATCCGATCCATGTCTACATTCAACCGCTTGGCAACGGCTTCTGTAATCCGAAAATTGGCCTGATGGGGAATGACCTGAGCGATATCATCCATGGTTAAGTTATTCGCGTCGAGGGCTTCTTTTATCACTTCGGGGAAACGGGTGACAGCATGTTTAAATACTTCCCGACCATTCATCCTAAGACGATGTCTTTTTGCTTTGATCCTTTCTTCATCGAAGCCTCTACCCTCTATTCTGAATGAAGGCAACTCCACCCAAAGATCCTTCAAATATTTCCCTTCTGAATGGAGATGAGTCGACAAAATGCCTGATCCTTCTTCACCGGGCTGTATGATTACCGCTCCGGCGCCATCGCCAAATAATACACCCACATCCCGGCCCTCGGGATTCTTTTCCAATGCGGGAGAAAGAACGTCTACCCCCACAAGCAGAACGGTCTCACAATGGCCTGTTTTGATAAATTGATCGGCAATTGATAGGCCATAAATGAATGCGGAACAACCGACGCGTATGTCAAAAGCGCCGATGGTTCGTAATGACAACATATCCTGCAGCTGTGCCCCGATTCCAGGGAAATAATAATCTGATGATGCGGTACCAACGATTACCATATCAATATCATTGGAGGTCACACCAGCCATTTCCATGGCCTTTTCACTGGCTATTAGCGATAAATCAGATCCGCCTTCTCCTTCAGAAATCCATCGGCGCTCTTCAATTCCGCTTCGTGAACGAATCCATTCATCGCTCGTATTCATCATTTCTTCCAGATCTGCATTGGTCACAATGTGTTCCGGGACGTGAAACCCCATTCCTGATATTTTTGAATTTTTCATGATTCTGCTGTTAGTTTAATATCTCTAACGTTTAATTGAATGGACGTATTTCCCTGCCATTCATTCGTTTCAACAACAAAGGCAATATCTACGGGTTTTCCGGTTATGAGCATTTCATATTTATCGGATAGACCAAAACCGACTGCCGGATATGACCGCTGACCTTGCCTGACTTTGAATCTTAAATGTTCACCCGTTTTACCGATCACTTTAGGAACACCGACAATTTCTGCACCTGACAGTGCAAATCTAGGTCTCATATTCCCCGGACCATACGGTCCTAATTTATCCAGAAATTCCATAAACCTTGGTGTAATATCTTGCAATGTCATTAAACTATCCAACGTCAATGTTGCTTCCATATCATTTTGGGATAATGAATCATTGGCAAACCGAATAAATGCTTTTTTAAAATCCTCGAATTTTTTCGATGACACCGTCAAACCCGCCGCCATAGGATGGCCTCCATACCCTTCAAGATAATCTTTGCATGCCGTGAGCGCTTCATATAAATCAAATCCATTAATGCTTCGAGCAGACCCTTTACCCAACCCATTTTCCATGGCAATAATTACGGTCGGTCTGTGAAATTCCTCCTTTATTTTCGAGGCAACAATACCCACGACACCTGGATGCCAGCCTTCTTTAGCAAGAACCAGTGCATAATCATTCTTTAAATCCGCTTCTGCATTCACTTTTAAAAATGCTTCATCCACCACGGCCTGTTGGATGAGTTGTCTGCGTTTATTTTCTTCATCTAATTCTTTTGCCAGCTGCTTTGCCCGTTTTTCATCATCCGTCACGAATAATTCTACCGCTCTGTTGGCGTCGCCCAATCTTCCGGCTGCATTAATTCTGGGGGCGACACTAAAAACCAATTGTCCAACGGAAATACTCCCAGCTAATCCCGACAATTCGAGCAATATTTTTAATCCGGGTTTTTCCAAATCATGGAACAAAGATAAGCCATGATAAACGATAATTCTATTTTCATCAATAATGGGAACAATATCTGCAGCCGTCCCCAATGTGATCAGGGGAAGAATTTCAGCGTATTTAGAGACAGATATATTGAGTTTAAGGGCAAGGGCAGAAATCAATTTGAACGCGACGCCGCCACCACATAGACCTTTAAAAGGATATGTACAGTCTTTGCGTTTTGGGTTTAGAATTGCCATTGCGTTCGGAAGTTTTTCATCTGGAGTATGATGGTCCGTAATAATAACATCGATAGCTTTTTCATTAGCAAAATCAACTTTTTCAAACGCATTGATGCCGCAATCACAGGTTATTAAAAGATCTGCATCTATGTTTACCGCGTAGTCAATGCCTTTCGTGGAAAGTCCGTACCCCTCCTTTTGACGATCCGGAATATAGTACTGAACATTTCCACCAAATATTTTCAACGCGATGCAAAGGGCCGCAGTTCCTGTTGTTCCATCCACATCATAATCACCCAATATTAAAATCGGTTTCTTAATTTGAATATTTTTCAAAATGCGATCCACTGCTTTATCCATATCCATCATCAAAAATGGGTCGTGCAGTTTTTTCCAATCCGGGTTAAAAAATGGAACTGCTTCCGCTTTAGTATGGATATGTCTATTGGCCAATACTCTGGCAATGACTTCGGATGTGCGGAATGATTTTTGTATAGAAGAAACGAGCTGTTCGTCAGGGTGTAGGATTGACCACTTCATTAAATATTAACAGGTGTATTGATCATAGAAAAAGTAGTAAAAAGTGAACGTTGCGGAAGTTTAACACTTTCGCAACGTTATTTTATTCATCTGAGTCGGTCTATAAGCCGAGTTCTGTTCCTCCCGATCCGCCAGCTGGCGGATGGGGAATCAGTGGTCATTCCTCTGGACCCGGCATCACTGTCGGGTTCGAGCAACCTACCCGCTCCTAATCACGATGCGAACAACATCTCGAAGCCTATTCGGTCTTGCACCGGATGGGGTTTACCCAGCTTCCCGATTTTCATCGGGAACTGGTGGTCTCTTACACCACCGTTTCACCTTTACCCCGACGTTGAAAAATATCGAGGCAGTCTATTTTCTGTTGCACTTTCCATGACTCGCGTTAGCAAGCCTCCTCCCGTTAGGAGGCATCCTGTTCTGCAGTGCCCGGACTTTCCTCCCCGACCCGTTCCCGACACATGCCGGAACAGATCAGAGTAACCACTCGACCGACTCAGATGGTTAATATACAATGAAATTTACCGAATTTAATCTTTTAGTGAAAATCAATCTGATTTAGTTGGCCAGTATAAAAAACGACTGCAAACATCGCATGATTGAATGCCCTCTCCCTTTTTCACATCAGCCATTTTTTGTGGAGGAACCATTGAACCGCAGCCGCTGCAGGAAGAGTCAAGCACTTCCACGACGGCCATTCCGCTTCTGGCTGAAAGAACACGGTCGTATTTTGATATCACCGAGTCAGAAACATCAGCGACAATCGTTTGTCTTTCGTTTTTCAGGTTTTCCTTCTTTTCTGAGGATTCTGCAATCAACGATTCCAAACTGGATTTTCTTTCATGTAAATCTGATGTTAAAGATCCCAGATTATTTTCGCGTTCTTGTGTTTCTTCACTCAATGTATCTTTTTCGACTGAAATTTCTAATTCTTCCGTTTCAATACGGTCTAATGCTTCTTTCAAATAATCAATTTCACGTGACAGAGCATCGTATTGTTTATTGGTTTTGACTAAGAACAATTGATCTTTCAGTTTCTGGATTTTTACCTGAATAACCTTGGCATTATGATCTTTCTTGGATATATCTAAATTAATTTCTTTAATACGAGTTTTCGCTTGATCAATCTCTTCGACAAACGATTTTTCCTTCTGGCTTAATTCATCCACCTTAATTGGCAAGTCACCCAGCAATTCCCTAATCTCCTGCAGTTGGGTATCCACTTTCTGTAATTTGATCAATGATGTTATTGAGTTCATTGTGCTACTCCTGCTTCTATATACAAAAAATGCACCTGCTCAGGTGCATTTAAAATTAGTTTTTGGACATGTGAACTGAGGTGTTCGCTTTGTGTTCAATATAGAACACCCCTTTCTCTAGGTATTATCTTCTTCATAAAGCCGGATAATTTACACATTTTAATAAATTATAGATAACCCAATTCTTTGATTTTTCGCAATATTTTATTCACCAGTTCTTTCGGTGATGCATTTGCAGAGGCCATGGTGATTTCCGGATTCTCCGGTTCTTCATACGGATCATCAATACCGGTAAACTGTTTTAGTTTTCCAGCCCTTGCCAGTGCATAGAGGCCTTTCGCATCTCGTTCTTCACATACAGACAAAGGGGTGTTTACATAGATTTCGATAAAACCGCCTAAGGGCGTAATAAGTTCGCGGTTGAATCGACGATCCATTTCATAGGGTGCAATGGGTGCACAGATGGCAATGCCGCCATTTTTAGTAATCTCGCTAGCCACAAAACCAATTCGGCGAACATTTAATTTCCGGTGTTCTTGAGAAAAACCAAGCTCGCTGGATAAATGTGTTCTAACAATATCACCGTCAAGCAGCGTTACGGGGCGACGGCCGTCTTCCATCAGTTTGACTAATAATCCATTTGCCAGTGTGGATTTACCCGATCCGGAAAGCCCAGTAAAGAAAATCGTAAAACCACGTTTGTCCAACGCCGGACGAAAACGGCGCAGTTCTGCAACCACTTCGGGATAGGAAAACCATTGGGGGATATCTTCATCATTGCGGAGGCGGAGGCGGAGATCTGTACCGGAAATCATGTTGAATTCTTCTTTTTCTCCAAGTTCATTTTTCGGAACATAGGCTTTTTTGGATGGAACATAGACCATCAGACGGAACGGAACCATTTTTATACCCAATTCATCTTCATGTTGCTTAAATAATTCTTGTGCATCATATGGACCGTAAAATGGTTTGCCGTCTTTTCCGTTCCCGGGGCTGGCGTGATCCCTGCCTACGATGAACATGTTGCAGCCATAATTCTTCCGAATGATGGCATGCCATAACGCTTCACGGGGGCCTGCCATGCGCATGGCCAAAGGGAGTAAACTTAACATCGCTGAATTTTTAGGATACTTTGGCAGTATATGCTGATAACATCTAACGCGGGTATAGTGATCCACATCTCCCGGTTTTGTCAACCCAACCACCGGATGGATTAATACGTTTGCATCGTGTTCTTCTGATGCTCGCTTCGTCAGCTCAACATGTGCACGGTGCATGGGATTCCGTGTTTGAAACGCCACCACATTTTTCCAACCCTTTTCTTTAAACAGATCCCGAACTTGCTGTGGAGTATGACGTAAATCGGTATAATCGTACTGTTTCGGAAGCATTAAACCCACAACGGGTCCACCCAGATAAACCGGATGGCTTTCATTCAATAAAATATTTACTGCCGGATGCGTTTCATCGGTGGTCCCCAGCACTTTTTCAGCTTCCGCTCTCTTTTGGGGAGTCCATTTTGACTCAATGGTAAGGATGGCAATGGCAAATCCTTCCTTATCCCTCAGAGCCACTTGATCCGATACGTTCACTGTTTCTGCGAATTCTTCAGAAACGTCCAGGGTAATGGGCATGGGCCACAGGGTGCCGTTTTTTAGACGCAGGTTATCCAATACGGAATGATAGTCGTCTTTAGTCAGAAATCCATTTAAGGGCGAGAATCCGCCGGTGAGTAACATTTCCAAATCACATATTTGACGTTCGGTTAAGGTCCATAAATGAAATGATTTTGCTTTTTGTCTTAATTCTTCAGCTTTTTCAGCGCTTAAAAGCAATTCTTGCAATTTGCCGCCGTGGGGTTCAATAAATGTCATGTTTTTCCAGTATTTTGATATTAAAAAGGTGCGAAAGTTAAGTAAAATTTCCTTTATCTGACATTTATTTGGTACGGATTTTTATTCGATAACCATCCTTGGTGGTCGTGTGTTAATCAGCTTTCTTTTAGGTATACCTCACATGAGGCGAACAAGCATAGGAATTGTAAGCCCTGACAGATAAAAGACAATCGACTACTGTACTAAATTTCTCCTCATCTTGAAAAAAGGGGATTCGATGTATTTAAGCGATTAAAGAATCTTTAGGATTTGAATTAAATTAATGGTTGAAATGACTATGGTGCAGACAAGAATGTTTGCACACCCTTTTGACTTAGTAAATTTAAAATATGAAAACAGGTTTATCCTATCGTCTTAAAACCAAAGCTCTGAAGTTCGGTTTCCAAAAAGTTGGCATCACACAGGCAGTTCCGACTCCAAAAGAAAAAGCAAATCTGAAAATATGGTTAGCTCAAGGACACCACGGTACAATGGAATGGATCGAAAAACGAAAGGAAAAAAGAGGGGATATTTTTAATTATTTCCCCAACGCAAAATCGATCATTTCTGTGGGGATGAATTATTTCTCTGGTTACAAACAAGAAAATATACAGTCTGATTATAAATTCAGCAACTACGCTTGGGGAGATGATTATCACGATATATTGAAGTCGGGTTTATATAAATTATTGGGTTGGTTAAAAGACAAGGATCCCGATGTAAAAGGTTTTGTTTGTGTAGATACTTCACCGATCATGGATAAAGTATGGGCACAGAGAGCTGGTTTGGGGTGGCAGGGTAAACATACAAATCTAATCACCCGAGATTATGGTAGCTGGCTTTTTCTGGGTGAATTGATTTTAGATATTACGCTTGATTATGATAAACCTTTTGCAGATGATCTTTGCGGTTCCTGTACTGCGTGCATTGATGTTTGTCCAACCAAGGCTCTTGGGGAATATGAGATATATGCCGAGAAATGTATTTCATATCTCACCATCGAACATCGCGGTCAACTCCCAGATGTCAGATCAGAATTGTATAATTGGATCTATGGGTGTGATATCTGCCAGGAAATATGTCCCTGGAATCAGAAATTTTCACGAAAAACAGATAAGAAATATTTTCATCCTAGAGAGGAAATTATCACTTGGACCGATGAAAATTGGCAAGCTTTAGATGAAGAAGGATTTCGTAAATTATTTAAAGGATCTGCAGTAAAAAGAACGAAATTTTCAGGTCTATCAAGAAATATTAAACTAAATGAGGGTTTTACAAAACCTGATGTGTGAAGAAAAAAGAGGTAAAATTTGTCTGCTTAAGGCGGTAAACGAAGTTAATAGTGGGACTATGGACGAGTTTTCCCCCGCCTGCCACCTTAAAAATACTAATAAAGGGGCGGGCAGGAACGAAAATCAAGCGAATTTTAAACTTTTTAATTTGTGCAATAGGTTTTGCAAAGCCTTCTAAATACATAAAAGGAGGCAACATGCCGAGAATAGGAGTTGTTCTGTCAGGATGCGGGGTCAATGATGGAGCAGAAATTCACGAATCTGTCATCACAATGCTGGAATTGGACAAAGCCGGTGCCGAGATGATTCTTATGGCGCCAAATATTGACCAGCTCCATGTTATCAATCATTATACCGGTCAGGAAATGGATGAATATAGAAATGTGCTTGTAGAGTCAGCAAGAATCGCCCGGGGAAATATTAAAGATATGGCTGAAGTATCATCTGGCGATGTGGATGCGTTGATTTTCCCCGGTGGATTCGGTGTCGCAAAAAATCTAAGTGATTATGCCATGACTGGAGCCAATTGTTCTATAAACCCAGATGTACTGCGGCTGACCAAGGAAGTTCATCAAGATTGTAAACCCATTGGTGTTATTTGCATTGCGCCGGCTATGATGGCCAAAATACTTGGCGAAGATACAGAAATGACCATTGGTTTTGACGAACAAACAGCAAATGATATCGATGACATGGGGGCAAAACACATAACATGTCCGGTTAAAGACATTGTTATTGATACAGAAAAGAAAGTGGTTTCAACCCCCGCATATATGGAAGCCAAAAGCATCAAAGAAGCTGCCGAAGGAATCTCAAAATTGGTTGCTGAAGTATTGAAAATGGTGGCTGGTTGATTAGAGTATGTCATGTAGATGACCTCCCTGAAAGATCATCCAAAATCGTCATGGTCCAAGATACACCTGTGGCGGTAATCAACGCAGGAGGGAATATTTTTGCCTGGGATAATCGCTGTCCCCATCGGGGAGCATCCTTAGGAGATGGTCATATAACGGATACCACCGTACAGTGCAAATTTCATTTATGGGAATTTGATATTAAAAGGGAGTGTGCTGTGGCAAATGATGCAATAAAAATAAAATCGTTCCCTGTGGAAATAATTGAAGGGGAAATTTTTGTAAAAATCTAATGGGATATTTTTAAATCAATCGACCCCAACCCAACGGACATATCCAGTTTGATCGTTGGCCGGTTATAGTCCCAATCTTTTGTAACATATTTATTTCCTTTTTTAATCAGATTATCCACATCAACGGATGAAAGAAAATGATCATGGATCCGGGCAGAAATATTAACATTATCCGGCAATATTAATTCAATGGAACCCAGTCCAACTTCAACTTCAATATCCATGTCGTGATTAATTATCCCAGAAAAATCAATGTCGGCGGAACCAAATCCCACTTTAATATTAACAACCTTTGCTCGCAAATGACTGAGACCGATTCCTTCAAATTCACCCATCCCGGCTTCAATATTTATTTCTTTACAAACAATAGAATTTTGTGATTTAATATTGAGAGTTGTTTTTCCCATTCCGCACTCAATATCCAGACTTTGAATTTGTAGTCCAGACAAGTCTATTTCAGTCTTACCCAAGCTAAATTCCAATTCCAACTCAATCGGTACGGATAAAGGGAGTTTATATTCACTTTTATTATGAAAATGATCGTGCCCCCAATTAAATGAAAATTCATGATCATGATCGATGGCATTTGTTCTGATTTCTATAAATCCGGTTTTCCCAAAGACAGTGTAATCTACTATAGGAGAGTCAAAATAATGTGGGGTGTATTCTGCAAAGCCATCAAATTCATGGGGATTATTACTATTCGGTTTAAGAATTAATTCTCCCATTTTATAATCGATTTTGAATTCCAGTTTCTCAATACCTTTGATGGAATAATGAAAATGATCACGAATAATGAAATTATCATCATCGTGTTGCAAACCTTTTCCAAATAATGGAATAATAGTAATGAGTAAATATATAAGTGTGTTTTTCATGTCAAAAATTGTAGTCAAGTCTTATGGTTGTTTCTAAGTAATCCCTGCCATTCAGCGGTTTGGCAATATTCACTGACCAATTCAAATCGTCTTTATCGCCACTGCCGATACCCACACCTGCTGATGAAATTCCAAAATCAAGAATATTCTGTTTAGTAAAACTAAATGTATCGTCATTCCAGGCATAACCTCCATCAACAAATAGCTTCAGAAAAAACCATGCATCTGTAAATTCATCGGTAAAGACAATTTCACCGTTGGCCTGAACCATCTGATCACCAGTCTGATATTTGAATGGAAATGCACTGACAGATCCAAGTCCGCCGACACCGAATTTGCGGAATTCATGAAGTTTACCATCGGAAGTTCCAGCAATGAATTGCGAACGAAAAACGAGTCCATAGGACATTTCCCAGTTCAGTTTGAGAAAACCAAAAACTCGTTTACGCAATTCCTCTGAATTCATTGTGTAAATATTTGAACCATCATCTGATTTCTGGTATGCCTCGCCTTCGACGAATAATGCCATGCCGGTGGCAATAGGTGAATAATTTCTGGTTTGAAATGCAACTGTACCCTGCCAATACCCAATTGTTTCCTGTGGTTCAGTATATGGATTGGATCTCAAAGGGCGTTCTTTTTCAAACAGGCTCCAGAGATTAGATGTTACTGCGATGGAATCCTGTTTAACTGACGCCATCAACAATTTCAGTTTTACTCTGTATAGATCAAGACCGATTCCAGCGGACCAGCCTTCTTCATTCCAACGGTCGTAAAAATCCTGACGACCTAAAAGTCCGGCTACTGTATTTTCAGTTTCAGACAGGCGATAAAAATCATCTGTTCTGCTTTCTTTAAACGCACTGCCAAAAAAGACGAGATTTTTGTTGGAGAAAAATGATTTTTCCAGAGTTAACCGTCCGGCAGGCTCATGGGGACCAAACCTGTAACCAATAGAAAAACTTAGGCGAAATGATGATTTTCCATCTCCATCCCATTGAGAATTGAGAGGTGTAAATAATAAACCTTCGTTACGGTTATAGATGAAAAAATCTGTTTCGGGGTGGATCCAGCTTTCAGAGGCGCGCATTGATCTTTCTTTAATTCTGAATTCATAACCGCCATTTATACTTTCAGCAGGTTCCATTTCCCTGTAAACCAATCCTTCCTTCATGTTTGTTTCAATGATTTTACCATGGATCACCGCATTTTCATCTTTTTGTACAGATCCGCCTATGGCCACGATTGTTCCATTCACTACAGATGTTGGTCCCAATGTAACATCTCCACCCACAACAGTAATTTTTCCATCCACGGTTCCATAAACATACAAATCACCACCAATCACACGAATATTATCGCTGTTGATTTCACCGGCTTCGATTGTATAGTCATTAAAAAACTTGGTTACATCTGTGATAATATTTTGTGAAATATCGGTTTGGGACCATAGTAGAACCATATTTAATACCAAGACTAATACATATTTCAATTTAATCTTCCTCTTCAATGTTGATATCTCCATTCCTTGTTTGCAATTCAATCGTATAGGTACCATCGCCATTAACGAAATGTCCATAAATATTATTAAAATCAGTTGTGATTGAAATGGGGAAATCGCTTACAATTTCATAACTGGACTTATGTCCTGAAATTCGAGCGTTTATGGTGGATGGAAATTCCCGGGGAATGTTTAATTTAATATTTCCATGACTTGTTATTAAGTCTATATCATGTCGGTCCAATTTGGTGTTCCAAATTTTGTAAATTTCAATTTCACCGCTTGATGTTTCAGCTTGAATACTGCCTGCAAGATCAAATCCCTTAATTGAACCAGCGCTGGTATATATTTCAACCTGTCCATTTACAGATTCCAAATCAATATCACCGCCGGATGTTTTTCCATAAAAATTTCCATCAACATCTTCAACCTCAATGTCACCCCCGGATGTACGCAATTCAATATTCCCTCGAATATCTTCCGCATCAATGTCGCCGCCAGATGTAATGCCCACAATTTTTTGACCATTAATATAGGAAAATTCTATACTGCCGCCACTGGTTGAAACATTCACATTGCCTTCCACATGACGAACGGTAATATCACCACCGCTGGTGGTTCCGGAAATCTGCCCATCTGTATATAATACTTCAATATCTCCTCCAGAAGTTGTGAGGCGAACATTCCCTTCGGAATCACGTACTTCAATGTCGCCGCTAGACGTCTTCGCTTCGATTTTACCGCTGATTCCATTGAGCTTAATATCACCACCGCTTGTAATAACGTGCACAACTCCAAATATATTTGTTATCTTAATATCGCCGCCGGTGATCATTGTCTTAATATTGAAATGTACAGGTAGTGTAATTGAAAAATGGTAATAGACGTTTTTTCTATGCCATGAATTGCCTCTGATCTCAATCATATTCCCATCGACAGATTTTTTTATTTCGGTAGGATTTTCTTCATAATATTTTTTTGCCTTATGCTCAGAGCGGGACCGTATCTTAATTTCTTCTTTAATGTTTACCTTATACGTTTCTTGTCCAATAATGGTGATATCACCAAAAATATCTTTTATGATCAATATTCGGTTTTCCTTACCATCTTCATCCATAGTGAATTCGTATGAATTGATACCTACGAAGGAATGATTTGAATTGGTGTCGAATGATTTAAAAATCTTTTGCGGGAACAGAAGCGATGAAATTAAAATGAGGGTCAGGAAATTTTGCATTACTTTACCTCAATCACATCAGGTTCAACAGATTCTCTGAATGATTGTAACATCATGGTGGCTTGAGCTTTGATATATTCATTCTCATCCATGACGCTAACGATTTGAAGCACGGGAAGTGATTTTTCCATAGGGTGATCAGAAATAATTTCCAGTGCATGTTGACGGACTGCTTCATTTTCATCTTCAAGCAGGATTTTTATACAGGCATCGATGATTAATTCGGATGTTTCATAATTTTTAAGGATTTTAATTGATCGCAAACGAACACCCGGATTTGTGTCCGTGAGCAAGGCTGAAACCAATACAGCTTGAGCTTCAATTTGTGGAGCTGAATCCTGAAGAAGTCGAACTGCCTTCAGACGCTTACCCGGGTTATCATCTTTTAGCAAAAGATAAAAAAGTAATTGCTGTATATTTTCATCATTTAATCTGCCGCTTATATCCATATCATTACCTGTTTCTAAAGCAAAATGAATACGTCCATCTCCATTTTGAGAATTGATGAGTTTGATACTTTTCAGATCTTGAGATTGCAGTAAGTCAGCAACATTGAACGATTGTTGATTAAACTGGATAGTATTTTCAAATATTGGAACAGGAATCAATTTGCTAATAACAACAGCAATAACCATATAGGTTATGACTGCCCAGGCTGGTTGGGGAGCAGTTAGAAATCTTTTTAACCTTTCAAGAATATTGACTAAAAACGGCTTTTCATTTTTTTGTTTATTTAGTTGATCAATTCTGCCCCGTAATAGCAGCCGTTGGCTCTGAAGTTCTTCATCGCTGGGTGTATAGGCAAATGCTTTACTTGATGCATTCAAAGTAGATTGATATTCATTGATCAATTTCTTCAATTCTTCATCGGTAGATAATATTTCTTTGAATGAAGTCAATTCCGATTCAGACAGTAAACCGGTTACGTATTCAAACGCCTGTTCTTTTAATTGATCAGAGATGTCTTTAGACATAGCGATACTCCTTTAATTGAATGCGCATTTTTTCCATGGCCCTGAATAAGTATTTTTTAACGGTTCCTTCGCTGATACCCATAATGGCTGAAACATCTTTTATTTTCAAATCCTGTAAATATTTGAGGATAAAGGCAGTGCGCTGTTTTTCCGGGAGTTCATTTGTAGCCGCTTTAATCGCACGATTGATTTCGCCGCGTTTGTTTGTAGATACGGGTTCGGGTATATTTTCGATTGGATCATAATTTTCTATGGGTTCCTGTGTACGCATCCGAGACATTTTTCGTTTCATATTCAACGCTGTATTCACTGTAATTCGATAAAGCCACGTATAAAATGAACTTTCAAAACGAAAGGAACGGATGTTGTTATATGCTTTAACAAATGCATCCTGATAAAGATCTTCCGCATCTTGTTTATTTTTCATTAGTTGATAAGCTAATACCATAATTTTCTCATCATGTAGTGCCACAAGTTGGTGAAATGAATGGCTATCACCATTTTGAGCATCCTTGATTAATTGTTTTATTTTGTCCGTCACCGTTTTGAAAACTCACACGTCTTATGACACATGTCTTTATGATATGGTTGTCAACAAATTACATGAAAAAAATATTCCAATGGAATACGGGTTTAATCTAGGCAATACCCAATTTTTGATTGAATGAACTTTCCAAACTTTGTGAGAATGTAAATAAGACGGATTGTTTTTTAGAATGAATTTTCAATATAAATTCCAGTTGTTTAATGATAATAACCAGTAATAACTCAATGAAAGAAAAATAATATTATGTCACGTTCAGAAATAATACGGGAATTAAAGAAATTCAAGGAAGAGAATGCCGAGGAATACGGAATTTTAGCTCTAGGTATTTTCGGATCGGTTGCTAAAGATGAAGCCAAAAAGAACAGTGATGTAGATGTTGTTGTTAAAATAAAAAAACAGGATTTGTTCAAACTGATAGGTATAAAACAAGACCTTGAAGAAATTTTCAATGTTCCTGTAGATGTTATCAGCTACCGCGAAAAAATGAACTCATTTCTGAAAAAAAGAATAGAAAAAGAAGCAATTTATGTATGATAAAGAATTAATTCAGGAAGTATTGAAACAACTCCAAAATGCGACTGGAACAATTATCGAATGATTTAAACCCGTAAAAAGTGTTTATGATTATACGGATTCACCGGAAGGCATGGAAAAACTGGATGCGGTATGTATGTTGCTGATTGCCATTGGTGAGTCACTTAAAAAACTTGATGAAATCACAAACGGTACGTTGCTGCCAAAATACCCTCAAATAGACTGGAAAAAAGCTAAAGAACTCCACGATATCATTTCACACCAATATTTTGATATAAACGCCGAAGCGATTTTCGATGTTTGCGAAACCAAGATTAAACCGCTTTCCGATACAATCAAAATGATAATCGAGGATTTTGAATAAGAAAAATTTTACACACTGTAACTATGGGCCAAATGGCTTGACTTGGGAAACCTACAACAACGACTAAAAGGTTTTGCTTTGTTCCGATATGTTACAGTCTCGTTTCTGCCACTGTTTTTTTCACTGCTTCGAGGGTATTATTCAGAGCAGATTTTTCATCATCTGTCAATTCAAATTCCAGAATTTTTTCCACCCCGTTGGCACCGATCACCGTTGGAACGCCTATGAAATAGCCGTCAATGCCAAATTCTCCTTCACATAGTGAAGCACACGGGATGACTCGTTTTTTATCTTTAATATAAGACTCGGCCATTTCAATGGCACATTGGGCAGGTGCGTAATATGCAGAACCATTACCGAATAGTTTAACGATCTCGCCGCCGGCAAAACGTGTTCTGTCCTCAATTTCGGCCAACCTTTCTGCAGAAATCAAATCTGTAACCGGTACTCCGCCAACCGTCGCTAATCTGGTAATTGGAACCATAGTATCTCCGTGGCCGCCCATGACCAGACACGTAACATCCTGGACGGACAAACCCGTTTCCATGGCAATAAACGTCCTAAACCTCCCTGAATCAAGAGCGCCGGCCATACCCACTACTTTGTTTTTCGAA
>JADFRD010000131.1 GCA_022561485.1 Fidelibacterota bacterium
TTTTGTTTTACAACATCAGTTTAAAAGTGTATTGGAAAACCTTGATTGGAATCAAATAACTGTTTCACGAGCTCTAAATGAAATTATAACAAATTATGATATTTCTCAGGAGCTTGGAGAATATTTCAATAAAAATAATGTGCATAAAGAGGAGTCTTTTATGTATTCAACATTGGAAAAAACCATCTTGTTAAAAACAGTAAACCTGTTTCAGACAATTCCCACGGAGGATTTGTCAAACGTAGCTCAAATTGCGGAAGAAGAGCAATTTCCTGCTAATACTCCGCTTTTTAAAGAAGGCGATTATGGTGATTCACTTTATATTATCATGGATGGCGACATAAAAATACACAAAGGAGACAGGCATATTGCGTTATTAAGCAAAGGTGCATGTTTAGGTGAAATGGCGCTTTTGGATCAGGAACCGCGTTCAGCAGATGCGACCACGGAAACCGAAGCAACACTTTTGAAAATAACCCAGGAAGATTTTTATGAAATTATGAGCAGTAATATGGAAATTATGCAGGGAATAGTCAAATTGCTGACAGGCCGACTGCGGGATGCTATTAATTAGTGTTTGTCCATAATGTCCGATTTCTACGTTTCGCTTGCCAAATAAATGCTCATTTACAACAGTATACTCCGCTTTTTTTGGCTTCGCAAGCCTTGAACTCGAACATTTTTGACCTAAACACTGACTTTATAGACAAACTCTAATTAGGAGAAAAGATTTCTTCTATTTTTTCATTAACCTTTTCTTCGACTGTTTCACTCACTTTTTTTTTACTGATTTACCGAGCTCACCTGCTTTTTCAGAAATAACTTCTTTGGCGGACTGCACACCTTCTTTAATCCGATCGATATTTACATCTTCACCGCTATACACAAGGTAAGCAATATACATGATTAATACAGCTGCCATAACCAAAGCTAACTTGACCAGTTTACGAACCACTCCAAAAAGTATAACCAATGCTAACACGACAGCCACTGCCAAATACACGGGATTATCTATCAATGATTGAATTATTGAATCCATTATTTTCCTTTTTGGTATTTACTTTTATTGCGATTGATATGACCAGATTCTTGTTCCCAAGCTGATATCAGTTCCATAATATACGGATCATCGGGCATGTCAAGTGTTAAGGTTACTAATCTGGCTGAAGTAGATACAATGTTTTTTTCATCATCGAATGCTATTTTAACTATACCGATATAATATCCTTCTTTACCGGCTTGGACAATTAAACAATTATTTTTCACAGTACCGGAATCCAACTTGGTCTGGGAATGGCTCCCGATAATCACATCGATTCCGTCCACTCTGCTGGCGAGGACAATATCCTTATCATGCCCCTCATGCGTCAATGCTATAATCACATCAGCTGAATCAGAATAGTGATCTACAAAAGATTGTGTAGCTTCTACAGGATCAGAAAATGAATACTTTTCGCGAATATCCTTAGGATAAAATCTGAAAACATTAGAGTGAATTGTGCCAACAACAGCTATTTTATAACCACCGCGTTCAATAATAATATGATCGGATAGGCCGTGCTGTTCAAAATTTTCCAGATTAGCTGCCAAGACAGGAAAATCTAATTGTTGGATAAGTTTTTTGACGTTTTCCCGGAATAACTCCTGATCCCCTGCCAGCGCTGCGTCGTACGGCAGGGATGCATATGCTTCAATAATCAGGCTGTCTAAAAATGGTTTTTTGGTAACAGGAAGAAAATCGCCCGAATCTAAAACAATGGTGTAGGGATGTTCTGAAATGAAATTATTAATAAAAACGGATCGCTTTTCGATGGCTCCATAAGGATGATCCGGGCAATAACAATTCTCCAATGTCCCATTCGTATTATTCGTATGTAAAATATATAAATGGTTATTGTTTGCCCATGCAATTGCATGAAAGCAACCCACTATAATAATCAAGAATTTAAAATATGTCCCCATGAGTCCAAGTAAAAATTGACGTAAAAGCATGTAGAATTCAAGAGAATTTTTACTAGAAGGCATTGTAAAACTAAATGTGTGAAAAAAAAGAGAGAAAATTTGTCTGATTGAGACGGGAAATGCAGTTAATAACAACGCTATTAACCAATTTTCCAACGAAAAGCAGGCGAATTTAATTCTTTTGTATTTATGCTTTGGGTTTTGCAAAGCCTTCTACTAAACTTATTCATGTTAAAGGCAACCATCACTGCAATCATAATTGCTGTTTTTCTCTTTTTCACCAGCGCGTATATCGCCTTGAAAATGGGAGCATTACCGTGGCCAATTATTTTTTCAATAATTGTATCCGCCGGGTTACTGCGAATCTTGGGAGATATTTCACCGAATAAAGTCAATATAGCCCAAGCGGGGGGATCCATCGGTGGTCTGATGGCCGCTGCCGTTGTGTTCACACTCCCGGGAATGATTCTTGAAAATCTTAATACAATATCTTTCGCCTGGCTGGCGCTCATAGCTGCCTGCGGTGCGGTCCTAGGCGTCGGGCTTTCCATACCGCTTCGTGAAGAATATGTAATTAAACGCAATCTTGCTTTCCCGGCCGGTCGCGCAGGAGGTGAATTGATTAAAGCCGGCTTCAATCAGGATCACCGGTTTGGTCTCCTGGTTATGTTTGGTGTTGCATCTGCATTATTTACCATTTGCCGTGAAGCATTCAACTGGAATTTTATCGATCTGGGGGTTGTGGGATCGCAACCGATACTTATTCTCATCATGCCCATGGTGATTGCCACAGGACTCATTTTAGGTTCCGCCAATAGTTTTTCATGGGGAGCCGGCGGCATTCTCTCTGTTTTGGCAGGCGTGGGCTTCATGAAGTTATTGCCTGAAAGTGACATTTCTCCCATGATCCAAAATTTCGGCATGGGGCTGGTCATTGGTTCCGGCATTGGTTATATCCTAATGCATGCGGGATTACCGCTGCCGGCAAAATCGATTATTTTCCGCCATAAACCCTGGGTGTGGTCAATAGCCTTATTGAGTGGAATAATATTATTTTTTATGGGGATTCCCCTATTTGCTGTAGTACTTTGTTTATTGCTTACATTTTTCACAGTGAACCTCGCCAGCCGCATGACGGGGATGACAAATATCGATCCATTGGAACAGTTTGGTTTGCTTTCTGCACTGTTGATTACGTTTTTCTTTGGACTGGCCAATCTGGATTTGGCTCTGGAACACAGGTATATTATCACATTTTTCATTGCAACTGCCACAGCCATCGCCGGTGACATTGGTCACGATTATAAATCTGCTCAAATTGTTCATACCGATTACAAGAAAATTGTAAGGGTTGATATAATTACTGGTGTCGTTGTTGCCTTATTTATTCCCGCTTTATTGTGGCTCATTAAAAGTCCTGTCATAGCTGAAAAACTGTTCACCTCTGAATTTCCGGCACCCCAGGCCCAGATTGTATCCGCCAATTTGAGCGGCCTGTCACATCCATCAATATTTATAGCGGGTCTTTTCATCGCGGTTATTATTGAAGGATTCCGTTCAAAGGGGAAACTGTCTTCTGTTCATTTGATGCCTTTAGGAATCGGCCTTTTTCTTGGATTTAACCTGGCTTTTCTCATCGCCATGGGTGGTCTTATTGCACTGCGCGTTCAGAAAAAAGGATCAGAATCCATGCTTACAGCCATCGTGATTGCGGCTGCAATTCTTGGAGGGGAAGGGACTGTAGGTTTTTTACAATCAATCGTAAAGGTATTTTCCCCGGAAAGTTATTTTACCGTTATGGGAATTACTGCGTTGCTCCTCATTGCCTTATTGGCTAGAAGTATTCGTGGGCATTTCCAAAAGTAATGAGAGTTCTTTGTAAATATTTAAACTTAAAAAAGGACTGTCATTGATGACAAATATTTACATCATTGGAATGATCTTTACATCTCTACTATTTGCCCAATCAAAATACCCAGCCGATTCTGTGCTGACATCACCCAATGCATCAATCATTGAAAAAACAGCAATTTTACCCATTGCTGCATGGCAAAGAATTTCCCACAATACTAATTTACTGAATTGTCA
>JADFRD010000132.1 GCA_022561485.1 Fidelibacterota bacterium
TCCGATATCTGGCGACCGTTGAGATTCTCCATATTCCGATATCTGTGATTATCATGGTTATTGTTTACCTGATCGCACACTTTGTGCTAACGCGTACAATCTTTGGTCGCTATACTTATGCCATCGGTGGCAATGAGGAAGCCGCTACCCTTTCGGGAGTTAATGTAAAATTTTATAAGACAATGGTCTACGGACTTTGCGGCTTGCTCAGCGGATTGGCGGCAATTATTTTAACAGCCCGATTAAATTCTGCGCAACCGATTGCCGGTATTATGTACGAACTGGATGCAATTGCCGCCACGGTGATTGGTGGTACCAGCCTAATGGGTGGAGAAGGGCGAGTAATAGGTACGCTAATCGGGGCTTTGATCATGGGCGTTATTAGAAACGGACTCAATCTGTTGGGTGTTTCTTCCTTTATTCAGCAGATCGTGATCGGTTCGGTAATTATTATCGCGGTGCTTATTGATATGACTTTAAAGCGACAAAGAATATGATTAAAGTAAATGACACTTTATTGATGAAAAAAACCTCTTATATTATCGTCATCTTAATTCTCGGACTGTTTTTCTTTTACGCCGGTTGTCAACGTGGTGAAAAGTCGTCTGCATCCAGTCCGGTTGTGGCGCTGGTTTTAAAAACCTTGAATAATCCTTTTTTCATCGATATGCAGAGAGGGGCCGAAGACGCTGCAAAGCAATTGGGAATTAATCTAATTGTACAAGCAGCCGAACGAGAGGTAGATGTAGAAAAACAGATGCAGATCATTGAAAACCTGATCCAGCGAAAAGTAACGGCAATTTGTGTCACACCGAGTGGTTCTAAGGAGATTGTTCCGGCTATTGTAAAAGCTAACCGAGCTGGTATACCGGTACTGGTTGTCGATACTCGTGTCGATGCAGTGACTTTAAATGAGGCGGGCGCTGAGATAGCCACATTTATCGGTTCGGATAATGTTGAAGGTGGAAGAATTGCCGGTGAATATATTATTAAGAAATTAGGGGGGCAGGGAAAGGTTGTTATTCTTGAAGGCATCCCGGGACATGAAACAGGCGATGCCCGACTCAAGGGGTTTCATCAGATTATGGATTCTAACCCTGGTATTGAAATTGTTGCTTCGCAAACAGCAAATTGGGAGAGAGACCAAGGATTTAACGTGTTTCAAAATATCCTTCAATCCCATCCGGGAGTGCAGGCGTTATTTGCCTGTAATGATATGATGGCATTAGGAGCTATGGAGGCAATCGCAGCAGCGGGGAAAAGTGGGCAGATTACCGTAGTTGGTTTTGATGCTGTAAGTGATGCGCGTGAATCAATCCGTAAAGGTGAAATGCAGGCTTCTATCGCCCAACACCCCTACGAGATGGGAAAGCTCTCAGTTGAATACGCCTATCGATTGGTTAACGGAGAGAACATCACTGAATATATTCCGGTTAAAATAGAACTGATCACTAAGAAAAGCTTAGATTAAGGTTCAATTTAAAAAGGTTTCAGGAAAAAAATTAAGACTCACATTCAAAATCTTTCAGTTTGATGTGAAAATGATAAAATCATTATGAGAAAAAAAGTCATTGCGGGACTTATAGGAGCAGGGCGTATCGGAAAAATGCATGCTGAAAATATTATTTCCCGTTTTCCTGACGTATACCTTAAAACGGTAGCTGACATCGAGTTGGATGAAGATTGGGTAGAAAAATTAGGTGTTGAAGTTCGAGCCAGTGATATGCATGCAATCCTCTCAGATCCAGAGATCGAAGCCGTTGTTATTGCGACGCCTTCATCCACACATGTAGATATCATTTGTGCCGTAGCTCAAGCCGGGAAACATATTTTCTGTGAAAAACCGATTGCTTTCAATCCTGACAATATACTTAAAGCGATTGCTGCGGTTGATAAAGCGGGAGTCTTATTTCAGGTAGGATTCAATCGACGATTTGATCCCGATTTCAATCGTGTGTACAAAATTGTTAAGGGTGGAGACATCGGAACTCCGCATATTTTTAAAATTACTAACCGCGATCCTTTCATACCCGATCTGGATTTTATCCCTGACTCCGGCGGACTTTTCATGGATTTTTGTATACATGATTTTGACACTTTACGTTTTCTGAGTGGCAGTGAAGTCAAAGAACTCTACGTTGCGGGTGCTGTCCTGGTTGATCCTGAAATCGAAAAACTGGGGGACATTGATACGGCTCTTATCACGCTAAAAATGGCTGATGGATCACTAGGGATTATTGATGTATGTCGCGAAACGAATTATGGATATGACCAGCAGATTGAGGTTTTCGGTACAAAAGGCAGTATTAGGGCGTGTAATACCACTCCTACCAGTACAGTACTCAGTACGAGTGAGGGAGTTTTTACCGATAAACCTTATTATTCCTTCGTTGAGCGCTATCAGGAAGCCTATATTGCAGAATTACGAGCATTTTTTTCTTGTGTACGTACGAAAAAACAACCGGCAGTTGGTGGCGAAGATGCCTTAGCCGCTGTTAAAATTGCCATCTCCGCCCAACAATCCTTGAGCCGGAACAAACCGATGAGAGTAACATGAATACAGTAACTCTAGGAGTAATCGGCGCCGGGAGAATAGGTAAACTTCATGCCGAGAATATCATGAAAATGCCTGAAGCTTATTTAAAAATGATAACCGATCCCTATATGGATGATGCTTGGGCTGAAAACCATGGTTTGAAGGTTGCGCCTGACATTGAGACCATTCTCTCCGATGATGAAATTGAAGGGGTGTTCATTCTATCACCATCAACCCTGCATGCGGAACAGATTATCCAGGCGGCCAGGGCCGGTAAGCATATTTTCTGCGAGAAACCAATAGCCTTGGATCCTGATATAATTATCAATGTTCTAAATGTGGTTGAAGAGCAAGGAGTAAAATTACAGGTTGGATTCAACCGTCGATTTGATCCGGATTTCAAGCGTTTGAAACAGGCTGTAGATTGTGGAAAAATCGGGCGCCTTTATTTCATAAAAATTACCTCCCGGGATCCGGCACCTCCCCCTTTGGAATATATCCAATCTTCCGGTGGGATTTTTCTCGACATGACAATCCATGACTTTGATATGGTTCGGTATTTATCAGGGAGTGACGTGTATGAAGTATATGCTGCCGGTGCAGTTTTAATTGACCAAGTCTTCGCGGATGCCGGAGATGTCGATACGGCAGTTACGACATTGAAATTAAAAAGTGGAGCCTTAGCGGTGATCGACAACAGTCGACAAGCTGTTTACGGTTATGATCAGAGAATTGAAGTATTTGGTTCGAAAGGCAGTATTACAGCCGAAAATAATACGGCGACCCGGACCATTCTCACCGTTTCCGAGGGAGTGATTTCAGATAAACCATTGGATTTTTTTCTGGAACGGTACCGGGAATCATATAGGGTAGAAATTCAGGAATTTGTGCGTGCTATCCGCGAGGATCTTGAAACACCGGTCAGTGGTATCGACGGGTTAAAACCGATCTTGATTGGACGTGCAGCACAACGGTCGCTGGATGAAGGCAAACCCATCAAAGTGGAACAGATCGACTAATTAGATTGAGGTTTGATTAGTAATTATTAAAAATTATAACTGGAAATTATGATGAACCCATTGCACTTTTTTGCCACAGGAAAAGATATACCTGAGATTCAAGATAAGAATACTGTTGATAAGCTGTACAAAAAGTATCGTCTTAAGGTGATGCTGGCAATTACGGTTGGTTATGGTCTTGCCTATCCATTAAGACTGGCATTGAATGTGGTAAAAAAACCGTTGATTGACAATGGAATATTTACGGCAATGGATCTTGGCAATATCGGATCTGCCCTGTTGTATGCCTATGCGCTTGGAAAGCTGACGAATGGTTTTTTGGCAGATCATGCCAATGTGAAGCGGTTTTTTGCATTTGGCGTACTCATTTCTGCACTATTAAATATTGCCATGGGGTGGTCCACAGTACTTCTGGTCTGGATTATTTTATGGGGACTTAATGGGTGGTTTC
>JADFRD010000059.1 GCA_022561485.1 Fidelibacterota bacterium
TTGAATGGAGTAAGATACAACAGCCAATAAAACACTAAAAAAATAACATGCTTATTAAAAAAACAGATAAATGCTGTTGAACCACTCTTACATCCTCAATCTAAAAACTAATTTTGCAAGAGGCTCAGTATATAATATAATAATAACAATAGTACCGATAATAAAAACAAGGATTCTTACTAATTTTGTAATAGAATTTGATTTTGCTTTATCATTCATTGTATTAATAGCTCTCTATCAAAAATCATCGACTATATTAACCATAGAAATAATTTTTGTTGATAAAAGTTTAACATCTTCATTGGAAAAATTTCGTCTTTTTAATTTATTTATTTGATCTAATGTTTCTAATATTTCATCAGCATTTCTAACGATGATATATTTAATGTCATTAGCATTAAATGTAAGATTATATTTCTTATCAATAACAAATAAATGATTCATTTTATTCCTTTTGTCTTTATCAAAATAATCGTTTTTCCCCATCCACATTGTGCCTAATTGTTCCAATGATGGAACATATCTCCATTCTCGTTCATCATAAAACCTTACTCCTTTTTTGATTTTCTTACCATTTTTCCATAAATCACCTTCGTAAGGCTTTATAAATTGAAGAAGCGGTAAAACAGATTTTAATTTTTTTGAATTTGGTCTGGGGTTATATAAAATAGATAAATGTTCAGAAATTGTATCAGAAATGGCAGACTTTGGGTATGTATATAACACAGGATTTACTTTATTTTTAATTGCCCATTTTTTTGATAAACCAATAGCATATTTTCCATAAATATCAGCGTGATGAAGAATGTCAGATAATGGAATATCACAGAAACAAACCATCGGTATTGCAAATTCAATATGAGAATTATCTTTGATAAATAAATGCAAAGCATCCTCAAGACAAAAATGAGGATAAAAATTATTTTTTAGAATGCTAATTAGGTTATCAAGTGATTCAGTAAAGTGGAAAACAGTATTTGCACTCAAAGATTTTTCTTTTGTCACCTCATTAAGCCGATCACGCACGGTCGGTTTAATATTGTCAATAGGCAGAAAATTTTGCTTCATATCACCCTTCCCGCCTAATTATTGACGGGCAGGTAGTGATAGTGGAAAATATTGAACAAATATTCTTCTCCTCATAAATTGGATAGAAAAAAAAGTAGTCAATTAAATTACTTGGCATACTTCCGTTGGGCTTTCAGAAGATAAAGATTGGCTTTTTGATTTTTTCCATCCTGGACCATGGACACAATCCGCATCGCTTCGATAACTGGAATATTTGCATTATCCGAATTGGAATAAAGCGCGTCAATTGCCTGGGCGATAAGGTCAATATTTCCTTCTACCTCTTTTGAAATGTGCTCGTCGACGATTTCGTAATACCGATCGATGTAATACGGCTGTATCCAATTATCATTACCAATGTACTGTTCATTTACTTGATGTTTATGATGCATTTTCATGGCAGAAGCAGCAGAATATGCGCCATTGACAAACGATACTTTTTCTGCATCACTTAGGCTTTGCCAGAAATTTGAAGGAGTTCTTACTTGTCCGAATAATAACCCAAATAAAATTATAAATATAAATCGTTTCATGAATTCTTTCCTCGATAATGGTTCACAATGGGCATGCGTCGTCCGGTGCCGAACGCTTTTTTCGTCACCCGTATCCCCGGAGCTGCCTGACGGCGTTTGTATTCATTAATTCTAATTCGCTGATATAAGCTGTCGACTAATTCCCTGTCATGTCCTTCTGCTGCCAGTTGCGCCGGAGATTTTCGATCTTCCACAATAGCTTCTACTAACGGACTGACCACATCATAATCAAACGGATCCACCTGATCCGGAGCCAATTCTGCAGACGGTGGTTTGGAGATGCAGTTTTCCGGAATTCGTTCAAATCCAGCTTGCTCATTGATCCATTTTGATAATCCGTACACGTCTGTTTTTGACAAATCGGAAATCACTGCCAGTCCACCGCTCATGTCGCCGTATAATGTACAGTAACCCAGAGCCAATTCTGTTTTATTCCCCGTGGACAGCACCAGCCAATCATGCTTATTGGACAACGCCATGAGCAGATTTCCCCGGACTCTGGCTTGGATATTTTCTTCCGCCACGTTCCGTTCTGCGCCTGCAAAATGGGGCTGGAGTGTTTTTTCATATTCATCCACAATATCCGGAATGGGAATTGAACGATAATCGATGCCAAGATTATCAGCTAATTGTTTGGCGTCATCCTTGCTGTGTTCGCTGGAAAATACCGACGGCATGGACACACCATGAACATTCTCTTTTCCTAAAGCGTCCACGGCGACGCAAGCCACCAGTGATGAATCAATTCCACCACTCAAACCGATGACTGCTTCTTTATGTCCGGTTTTTTTGAAATAATCTTTTACACCTAAAACAAGGGCATTAACCATTTCTCCTTCTCTATCCTCTTCAGGAAGGTCAACAATATTCGCTGTTTCAGAATCCACATAAATAATCTCTTCAGAAAAAATGGTGCCAAAACCAATCACGTCGCCATTTCCATTCACTGCCAATGACTGTCCATCAAAAATGAGTTCATCCTGGGCGCCCACAAGATTGCAGTAATAAAACGGAATTCCCGTTTCCCTTACTTTAGTTTGAATCAATCCCAGTCGCTCCTGCAAACGGAGTTCATGATAAGGCGACGCTGAAATATTGACAATACAATCCGCCCCTGCATTTTTCAATTCTGCCGATACCTTAAAATCATAATTATCATCCCAGAGGTCTTCACAGGTTTCCAACCCGATTTTGATGTTTTGACCGGCAATCTCCAGTTCACATAGTCCCAGTTCGGTTCCCGCGGTAAAATAGCGGTGTTCATCAAATACATCATACGTGGGTAATAAAATCTTGTCATAACGGTAAATTTGTTCTTCATTGACACACACAGCGATGGAGTTATACAATCGGTCGTTCTCCCTGTGTATATAGCCCAAGATCAGGTGTACATTCGTTTGACCGGCGATATCGTCCAGGATGGTCATATTATCATCCACAAAGCTGTTTTCGTACAAAAGATCAGCAATGGGATAACCGGTAATAACCATTTCCGGAAATATCACCAAATCAGCGCCGTTATCCACAGCTTTTCTGTAATGGTTGAGGATAAGATTTTTATTGGCCTCCAGCGCACCGACGGTGGGATTAACTTGGCAAAGGGCGATTTTCATAACATGTATCCTACGCCACAAAAAGTAAAATAATCACAAAATATTATTGAGGATATTACCATGATTTATTTATTTATTTTGTTGGATCCACCCACTTGTGGAGAATAAATATTATATTCCTCCAGCATAAGTTAGCGGTAGCGATCGTATGAAATATAGGTTTATCCATTTTTGTAGCCCACTCTTTATTTGATATCCCTATATGCCTTTCGGGCATCTTCCCCAAGATTGGGGAAGAAAAACAGGGAGGTGGTAGTGGTTTGAAATTTAGGTGATCGATTTGGCAAGTGTAATTGATTAATAAGACTATCCATTACCAGTTTAATAATTTTAAAATTATTCGTGTTAATTTGTGTCATTCGTGGACTCAATATTTAAAATCTCATTTCGAACATAGAATATGAACCGATAGGCTCGATCCATTCTATTTCAACTTTATCCACACGGGAATAATGTGAACCCACATTAAGCCATTTCTCTAATGATTTCAAGTTTTCGTCTTCACCTTCAGCTTCTAAATATACAGTTCCATCAGGCATATTCTTTATCCAGCCCACCACATTCAGTTTTGCAGCTTCTTTTCGTGCGGAATCCCTGAACCAAACACCCTGAACTTTTCCAAACACTGTCGCTTTAAATGCTTTCATAATATTTTACTTTGAGAACTTTGCGATTCCTTTTGCGCTCTTCGCGGTTAATATTTTCTTTACCGCAAAGTACACAGAGATTTACGCAAAGATCGCGAAGTTTTACTTTTCTAAAACAACGAATCATAACAAAATTGATAATTCATCCTTTACTTTAAATATTATCTTTAATGAATTGAATAACTTCATATGGAGTTTTTACATTTTTCATTCCATCTATGTCCCAACTGTGTAAACCGATGATAGGTTTGCCTAACTGAAGGGCGTAAGCAATTTCCGATAATGTTCCATATCTCCCGCTAATGGCCACCGCTGCATCGCAGTTATAAGCCAGCAATACATTTCTGGCAATTCCCATATTGGTTATCACGGGTATGTGGATATATTCATTCATTTCTTCCAAGGTCTGCCCTTTCAGAATACCCACGCAGGTTCCGCCGCCTTCATGGACACCCTTTGACACCGCTTCCATCACACCATCTCCCCCACCGCAATAGACAAGATAATCCTCTTTCGCCAAGAGCTTGCCCAGGTCATAGGCATTATCGTAAATACCGTCTGTAATGTCCCGGCCTCCAAAAACGGATATGCGTGTTTTATTGAACATCACGGCTCCAGCCTCGCCAAAGTCCGTGGAAACGGAATTGTTTCTCGAATATGTTTTATACCGGTAATCCAGGTAATGGTTCGCTCAATACCCAGACCAAAACCGGAATGGGGCACGGAACCATACTTCCGCAGGTCCAGATACCAGCCAAAATCCTTCATATCCAGTTCGTTCTCCTTGATTCTGCTCTCCAGAATGGATAGATCGTCCTCGCGCTGGCCCCCACCGATGATTTCACCATACCCTTCCGGAGCGAGCATATCTACACCGAGAGCCAGATTATCATTGTCGGCATCACGCTTCATGTAAAATGCTTTAATTTCTGCCGGCCAGCGGTGAATCATGACTGGTCGATCAAACTGTTGGGAAATGATAGTTTCGTCGGTTCCGCCAAAGTCCGAACCGTATGTAAAATCAGCTCCATTATCTTCAAGTATCTTTGCAGCTTCATCGTAGGTAATCCGTGGAAAAGGTGCTTTCACATTTTCCAGTTTGGACGTATCCCGTTCCAGTATTTCCAATTCCGTTTTGCAATGTTCCAGGCACCACTGCACAATGTATTCCACAAATTTTTCCGCCAAGTCCATGTTTTCGTCCAGATTACAATAAGCCATTTCCGGCTCCACCATCCAGAATTCCGTCAAGTGCCGGCGGGTCTTGGACTTCTCCGCTCGAAACGTGGGGCCAAAACAATAGACCTTACCGAAACTGGCAGCAGTGGCTTCTGAATATAATTGTCCGCTCTGGGTTAAATAGGCTGATCGTTCGAAATAATCCACTGCAAACAGGTTGGATGTTCCTTCGCATGCATTGGCGGTAAAAATAGGCGTATCTACCAGGGTAAAGCCGTTATTATCGAAGAAATCACGGCAGGCTTTGATTACTTGGTGGCGAACTTTCAAAATGGCATGCTGCTTCTTTGAGCGAATCCATAAATGGCGATTGTCCATTAAAAATGATGTACCGTGTTCTTTCGGCGTGATGGGATATTCTTCGGCGATTTGGTGGACTTCTACATAAGTCACGCCAATTTCGTAGCCCCCCACGGAACGGGGTTCTTCTTTCACCACTCCCGTTACGGAAACAGACGATTCCTGGGTCAAATCATTTCCCAAGTCAAAAATATCATCGGCTACTTGACCTTTTACCACCACGCACTGGGTCATGGCGCTTCCGTCCCTGAGGATGAGAAACCATACCTTCCCGATAGACCGCTTGTTATACACCCAGCCGCTGAGGATCACCTCCTCCCCCACGTGATCTTTCAAATCTTTAATAGATATGCTGCTCATATTTTCCTTTCTTTTTTTAGCCACCAAGGCACGAAGCTAAAATTGTAGTTTTTTAAAATAATTATTTTTAAAATCTTTTATTATTTTTCGACTTCTTTGTGTCTTCGCGTTTTTGCGGCAAAATTTTACCACGACGTTAAAATATCATTTAAAACATCTTCGGCAATTTTTTCTACCGCTACTCTCGTGGCGAATTCCCGAGGATCGCCAATCTCATCAATATCGTCTCCGTCTATCAGACCATCACCATCGTTATCAATCCCATCGCTGCTGATGTCCCCGCTAAGGCCATAGGCTCCCCACCCGGAGTACTGCTTGGACAGCAAAATCTTGTCATTGGCCACATCCACCCATTCCATTTTCATACGCACCGTAAAACGATATACCGTCACTGCTTCTTCCTTACTGAATGTATAGGGCCCGTCGGTTACTTTCAAAATTACGCCCTTCAGCACGGAATCGGCGATTTTTTCATCTGTGACACGTAAAATATTCTCTTCAGTGAACTTGGACAATAAATTGTCCGTTACCGTCTCTGCCATGGCAAATTCCGCTGTCTGGTTTTCCACTAGCGGTATGGCGATACTTTTAATATGCGGCGGAATGGAACCGGCCATGGAATAAAAAACACATGAAAGAAGGAAGAAGGATGAAGTAAAAAGGAAGATGGAAGATAGGAGATGGAAAATGGTAGATGGAACAGGGAAAACGGATGATGTAAGATGTTGGAGTGGAACGGAAATCCCGATGTGTCGGGAGAAAAGGGATTGTGGATATTTTTTCATTTTATTCATTTTTCCCATTCGACCGCTTGATCTTTCTGCCCAAATCATATTGATCAATTTTTCTGTACAGCGTCCGTTCGCTCATACCCAATGATTTAGCTGCAGCCCGGCGGTTGTTATTATAATGCTGAAGCGTCCGTGAAATGGCTTCCTTTTCCAACGCTTCCAAATTCATATCTCCAATGGCATCATTCCGGATACTGTGTTGAATATTTTCATCGATTTGCATATCTCGCGGTAATTCATCCACCGCGCCTTCATGATAATACGGTACGGACTGAACCGGCGCTCCGCCCTGCCCCACCATAGCTTTAATGGTTTCTACGTCCTGACGCAATAAAAATAACTGGCGTAAAATCAATTCACGTTCGGCTTGCTCCGGAGATTGTTGAATAAGCATGGGCAGATTTTGATTTTGAACCATGGGTTGAGCCATTCCCAATTTCTGTTCCACCATCTCCACAGTAATGCGCTCACCCCTTTCCAAAACCAGGATACTTTCCACGAAATTCTTCAGTTCGCGTACATTCCCCGGCCAATCGTATTGTTTCATTCGGCGGATCGCTTCCGGCATAAATCCTTTATATGGAATATCATTGCTTCGAGTGAATTCCAGGGCAAAGCGTTCCACCAAGAGGGAAAGATCATCAATCCGTTGGCGAAGAGTTGGCAGATCTATTGTAACTGTTTTTAAGCGGAAATAAAGATCCTGACGGAATTTCCCTTGCTGAACCAGTTCACTTAAATTTTTATTCGTTGCTGCCAAAATGCGAACGTCCGTCATCCGTGTTTTTGATTCACCTACACGCATGAATTCCCCGGAATCCAATACACGCAGCAATTTAACCTGTGTTTCCAGCGGCATTTCGCCGATCTCATCGAGGAATACGGTTCCTTTATGAGCGGTTTCAAAGTAGCCTTTTCTGTCATCTCCGGCGCCGGTATAAGCGCCTTTTTTATGTCCAAATAATTCGCTTTCAATGATACCTGCTGGAATGGCGCCGGCATTCACTGTAACCATTTCCTGTTGAGCCCGCTTGCTGAATTTATGCAGCCCTTTCGCCACTATTTCCTTACCCGTTCCCGATTCACCGGTGACTAAAACGGAAATATCTACCGGAGCCACTTGAGCCATCATTTCCAGGGATTGCTTTATGGCATCGGAATTACCGATAATGCCCGATGCTTTTTGCAACCGATCCAAATCAATCATGATTTTCCTCCTGATTGTACACGTTCCACATGCTTTTTAAAATGGTATTCAAATCAGAATATTTTGCTTCCCAGTCCAATAATTCCTCTGCCAGATTCGATGTGGCAATGAGTTCAGCCGGATCTCCAGCACGACGGTCAACAATGGTGTAATTAATTTTCTTTCCGGTAACTGCTTCTGCTTCATGGATGACATCCAAAACAGAATAGCCTTCACCCGTGGCGAGGTTTACTGTAAATGAATCATTATCCTGTAAATATTCCAGCGCTTTTACATGAGCAGATGCCAAATCATTCACATGGATATAATCCCGAACTCCCGTACCGTCTTTTGTTTTATAATCGTTTCCAAATATGTCCAGTGAATTTCGCTGACCTGTTGCCACTTCCATGACGATTGGTAGAAGATTTTGGGGACTTTTTTCCAAACCCATCACTCTACCATTCACATCATATCCGGCAGCATTGAAGTAGCGTAATGCTGCAAATTTCAGACCTTTCAATTGATCATACCATTTCAGCATTTCTTCAATGGATAGTTTCGTAAAGCCGTAATAATTGATAGGTTTCAACGGATGGGCTTCATCCACCGGCAAATATTCCGGATAACCATAGACAGCTGCCGTGGATGAAAAAACGAATGTTTTCACATCGTTTTTCATCATGGCATTTAATAGATTCGTGGCGCCGTTCAGATTATTTTGAGAATACTTTTCCGGGTGGATCATGGATTCACCGGCTGCCTTGAATGCAGCCAAATGAACCACGGCATCAATATTTTTCGATAATACATCATCCAGCATTGTTTCATCAAGTGTGCTGCCTTCAATGAATTCAGCTTGATTATGGATATTTTCCATACATCCCAAAGACATGTCATCCAAAATGACAACTTCATGTCCGGCTTCAATAAGATCCAGAACCACATGGGAACCGATATAACCTGCTCCTCCTGTTACCAACACTTTCATCAGAAACTTTTCTCCAATTCTTTTTCCAATTTATCAATCTGATTACGCAACTTGGCTGCTTTTTCGAATTCTAAATTTTCCGCTGCTTCCAGCATTTCCTGTCGTATAATTTCGACTGCCATTTGCTTATCCAATTCATCAAAGTCCGTGCCCCTTCGGGTAATTTTAGTATCATATTTATCTTCAGCAATATTATCCGCTACTGCCGTGGTTTGCATAATATTGTCCACAGATTTATAGATTGTCTTTGGCGTAATACCGTGCTTTTTATTAAATGTTTCCTGGACTTTCCTGCGCCGAGCTGTTTCTGTAATCAAATAGTCCATGGCATCGGTTATTTTGTCTCCATAAAGAATGACTGCTCCTCCAACATGCCTTGCGGCACGACCGGCCACCTGCATGAGGGAACTTTTTGATCGTAAGAATCCCTGTTTATCCGCATCCAGAACAGCTACCAATGATACTTCCGGCAGATCCAATCCTTCACGCAGAAGATTGATTCCCACCAGAACATCGAATTCTCCCAGGCGGAGATCGCGCAAAATTTTCACTCGATCCAATGTATGAATATCGCTGTGGAGATATCGGACTCGGAGATTTACTCCGCGTAAATATTCCGTCAAATCTTCCGCCATACGCTTGGTGATGGTTGTGACCAACACACGCTGATTCCGCTTGGCTCGATAACGTATTTCGCCAATAAGATCGTCAATCTGCCCCTTTGTTTTCCGCACATCCACGATGGGATCCAAAAGACCCGTTGGGCGAATGACCTGTTCCACGACCACACCATTGCATAATTCCAGTTCTCGATCGGCAGGAGTGGCTGATACAAAGATGATCTGATTTTGCATTTCCATGAATTCATTAATTTTTAACGGGCGGTTATCCAAGGCGCTGGGCAGGCGAAAACCGTGTTCAACCAAAACTTCTTTCCGGGCGCGGTCACCGTTGTACATACCCTTTATTTGCGACAGGCTTACATGGGATTCATCTAAAATCGTTAAAAAATTATCCGGGAAGAAGTCAATAAGCGTAAAAGGCCTTTCACCCGGTTTTCGTCCGGCAAAGTATCGGGAATAATTTTCGATCCCGGAGCAATAGCCGATCTCCATCATCATTTCCAGATCAAAATTGGTCCGCTGTTCCAAACGCTGTGCTTCCAATAATTTTTCATGGGAACGCAAAAATTCAAGGCGCTCGTGGAGTTCCCGGCGAATGTCTACTATAATACGATTGATGGTCTGCTGATCGGTGACAAAATGTTTCCCTGGATAAATAAAATCCGAATCCATCTCCCGCAGTATTTCACCGGTCAATGGTTGGAACCTGGTGATTTTTTCCACTTCCGTACCGAACATTTCAATGCGAATTCCCACATCTTCATAGGCAAGAAATACTTCAATCACATCGCCATGGACTCTGAATGTACTGCGCTCAAAGGCTGTATCATTCCTGGCATAGTGGATATTGACCAGGTTTTTTAAGAATTCTTTGCGTTTGAGCTGATCCCCCCGATTCAAATGAATCACTTGATCTTTGTAATCTTCGGGCGATCCAAGTCCATAAATACACGATACCGAACTCACTACGATGACATCGTCTCTTTCCATGAGTGCATTGGTGGTTTGCAAGCGGAGTTTGTCAATCTCTTCGTTCACAGCCATATCTTTTTCAATAAAGGTATCCGTCACAGGTAAATAAGCCTCCGGCTGATAATAATCGTAATAACTGATGAAATATTCCACCGCATTGTCCGGGAAAAGCTGTTTGAATTCACCATAAAGCTGAGCTGCCAAGGTTTTGTTGTGGGACATGATCAGCGTCGGACGCTGCACTTCCTCAATGACCTTTGCAATTGTAAATGTTTTCCCACTTCCGGTCACGCCTAAGAGCGTCTGATATGGATCATTTCGACGCAACCCATCTACCAAACCGGCGATAGCTTGGGGCTGATCCCCCTGAGGTGTGAATTCGGAATGTACTTTAAACTCTGCCATAACGTCAAATTTACCTCGATTATATCATGCGTAGCAATGGCAGAGAACTAACTTTCTATATTATTTCATATACGCAATAATATAACGCTTGGCGTTATACGTTATAGTTTGTATTTTTCAGAAGTGATTAAATCATTCAAATGCAAAGATACACAGAAAATATACAATAGGGAGTTTTCGAAGAAATTTCATCAGGAAATTCAAAAAATCGCTTTACGCAAGTTGTGGATGATTGATGCTGCTGAAAAATTAATTGATTTAAAACATCCCCCTGCTAATAGATTAGAAAAATTAACAGGAAATAGAAAAGGACAATTCAGTATTCGCATCAATAAACAATGGCGGATTTGCTTTGATTGGAAAAACAATGATGCTCACAATGTTGAAATAACAGATTATCATTAAAAGGTATAATTATGGCTAAAGTAAAAATAACTCCTATCCACCCAGGAGAAATTCTTCTGAAAGAATTTCTCATACCTTTAAAGTTAAGCCAGAACCAGATTGCCAAAGATATTGGTGTTCCTCCCCGTCGCATCAATGAGATAGTACTCGGGAAAAGAGCCATATCAGCCAATACCGCTTTGCGATTAGCAAAGTATTTTGACATGACTCCCCAGTTCTGGATTAATCTACAAACCCATTATGACCTTGAAGTTGAAAAAGAGAAAATGAAAGAAAGAATTGAGAATGAAGTTAAAAAATATCAAACAGTAACAGTATAATTTCTCTGGTATAATCAGATTATAGATGACTGAACGAATAATAATTATGACACTACTACTACTTTTCTCTACTTCCTGCGAATGGAACCAATTCGCCGACAAGATTTATTACAACGGAAATATCTGGACGGGAAACAAAAACCGTCCAAGTGCGGAATTCATTGCCGTTAAAGGTGAAACGATTCTCGGTGCAGGTTCTAATTACAAAACATTTCGAGGTCCTGAAACTGAATTAATTGACCTGAAAGGACAATTCGTTGTCCCTGGTTTCATCGATAATCACACCCATTTTATCGAAGGCGGATTTCAATTAATGCGCTTGGACCTCAGGGCTGTGGACAGCAAAGAGGAATTCATCAGTCGGATTAAGAAATATGTACAGGATATTCCTAAAGGCCAGTGGATCTTGGGTGGGAAATGGGATCATGAAATGTGGGGTGGTTTATTACCTACCAAAGATTGGATCGATTCCTTTACGCAAGACATTCCAGTGTTTTTAAGTCGATTGGACGGTCATATGGCTCTGGCAAATTCAAAAGCGCTGGAATTGGTCAAGATTAAGAAAGATACTCCCGATCCTCCAGGGGGATTGATCGAACGAGATGAAAGTGGTGAGCCAACGGGTATTTTACGTGATGAAGCGATTGAACTAATCAGAGATGTCATTCCTGATAAAACTTATGAAGAAATGGATGCTGCATTAAACAAATCGATGGGATATGCCGCCTCCTTGGGTTTAACCCAAATTCATGATATGTGCTCTTGGGACGATTTCGAAACATACGTTCGGAATAAGGATCAGTTGTCACTCCGTATCTATGCCATCCCATGGTATACGCATTATAAAGAATTAATTGATTACAAAAAGCAGCACGGAATCGGTGACGACTGGCTGCGTTGGCACGGAATCAAAGCCATGTTGGACGGTTCTTTGGGCTCCCGAACAGCGTGGATGCACGAATCCTATAAAGACGATCCGAATACAACAGGACTGGTCGTTTCTGAAGATACGTTAACATTAAGGCATATTCTGCGAAAGGCTGATGAAGCTGGATTGCAAATGGCCGTTCATGCCATTGGAACACGAGCCAATGAATGGGTATTAGATGAATTCGAAGCGATTGAAAAAGAACATGGAAAAAGAGACCGCCGTTCACGGATTGAACATTCACAACATTTAATGCCCAAAGACATAAATCGCTTCAGTAAGAATGGGATTACGGCATCTATGCAGCCACCTCATTTATACGATGATGGCTCATGGGCTCATAAGCGAGTTCGTGATAATGTACTCAAGGGAACGTATGTTTTTAGAACACTATTGGAGTCTGGAGCCAATGTAACATTCGGTTCTGACTGGCCCGTTGCTTCTCTTGATCCGCTCATGGGGATTTATACTGCCGTCACACGGCACACACGGGATGGGAAAAATCCAGACGGATGGTATCCGGATGAAAAAATATCTGTTGAGGATGCGATTCGCTGTTACACTATCAATAGCGCCTATGCCGGTTTCCAGGAAGAAAAACTGGGTACCATTGAAGCAGGAAAGCTGGCGGATTTTGTTGTGTTGTCCAAAAACATCACCGCTATTGAACCGGAAGAAATATTGAATACAAAGGTGGTAAGAACCGTGGTTGGCGGGAAAGATGTTTTTGTAAAAAAGGAGAAAAACGAATAGCTCGTCATTCTGAATCCCGATGATTTATCGGGATGAAGAATCTCAAGTAATATATTTAACCAATGCTTGAGATCTTTCACCCTGACATAAATGTCAGGATTCAAGATGACATTGTTTCTTATTTCAACAAAACTTGTCCTTCGTAGCTTCTTGACCATCGTAGCCTTGGCGTAGATGGTTAGCGTAGTAGGACCATCTTTTTGGTCTGCACAAACTATCCTGCGTGTATCATGTAAAAGTACACACCGGCACTCACTGGTTTTCCATAATCATTGGTTGCATCCCAAATTGTCTTATGGTAACCGCTCACCAGTTCACCGCTAACCAGTTTTTTCACCTCCCTGCCCAATAAATCATAAATCGTAATCTTCACACGAGCATTTACGGGCAATTCATAGTGGATGTTGGTGATGGGATTAAAGGGGTTCGGATAGTTGTTTTTTAATGAAAAGGTCTTTGGGGAGTATCGGCAACGTCCTGTACATTTAACGAATAAATACTCACCGTAAATTCCCCCTGAATTAACATTGATCTCATCGGGAAAGAAGACCAATGTCGGCATTTCCATACCTTCTTCCTGTGCCGCTTCTTCATCCAAGGGATTATCATACGATTCCGTAGGTACTTCGCAGGAGAGAAAAATCCACATGCAGGAAATAAATAATAGAATTTTATTACCCCTTTTATATTTCTCTTCTTGTACGTTGATACTAGTTGTTCATGAAAGATTGTTAATAAGTTAAGATGAGATTATTCAATAATAACAAGCCGGGTGGTGAAACCAATTCTCCCCTGATGCCTTCTAATCTGTGTCATAGATTGGTTCCTGGCCGTGTTTTCAAACACTATGATCAGAATATGAGGGCTTTTGACCCTGTGTGTACAAGGCGAGTGTTGGAAAATTCGGAAATCCGGTAAAACAAAAAGGAACTCATTATTTCATACAATGTAATATATGCTGGAGTAATATTACTTTTTCTCTTCCCAATCCGCATAGTTGGGTGTGGGCGGATTGCCGAATAGAATATCCACGAAATCTTCTTCCAGTGTGCCTACGGGAGATTCTATTATTCTACCTATTTCTTTTCCTTCTTTATAAAATATCAATGTTGGAACATGATGGATATTTTTCCCCTTTTGCTCTCCCTCCGGGCTGACCATTTTTCGATCAACACTGACAATTTTCAATTTCGTTTCATCAAAAGTGATTTGGTCTAAAATTTTATACATTCTGGGCACTTCACGGCGGCTATCGCTGCACCATGTACCCATAAAACATTCAAGTGTTATTTCGCTTCCAACCTCGGATAATATGGAAAGTGTTTCTTCATCTATTTCATAATTTTCAAACTCCTCATTAAACCAAACCTTGAAGTGATCTCTGTTTTCATAATCAATACGTTGACTTAATCCGATAAGCATGGGATCACCTGTTGTTTCATCCTTGGTCAATTGAGGTGTTTGTGAAAAAAGAATCGTTCCAAATAAAATGAATAATGTTAATAAATATTCTATTTTCGATATGCCATGTTCCTTTACAACCCGGGTCTGAAGAGGGGTCCTGGGGGTGGTGTTAAATACCTTTTTCATTTTGTTTTAAAATAAAGTTCTTTGATTTTGATCAATCAAACCTGGGTCATTATTCTTCGGCGAATTTACACGGCTCGATACCGGATAGGCATTCATTTCTTTATCGTCGTAGGGTGTAAGTAGACGAAGCACATCTTCCAATGGTTCATCCGAGATCCACACTTTTTCTGTTTCCGGAGTAAGCAGTGCCGGCATGCGGTTATGTATGGGTTTCATCAGTCCATTCGGCTCAACGGTGATGATGGTGAAAGTGGGTACGTCTCTACCGTCCGGCGCTGACCACAACTCCCAAAGTCCCGCATAAGCAAATAGGCTTTCATCCGCTAAGGTAATACGATAAGGCTGTTTATTTGCCCCTGAACGCTTCCATTCATAAAAACCATCCGTTATGATTAAACAGCGCCTTTTTTTAACGGCATCACGGAATGAGGGCTTTTCTGTGAGTGTTTCGGCGCGGGCGTTAATGAGTTTATTCCCGATACGTTCATCCTTCGCCCAATGGGGGATTAATCCCCAGCGGTGAAAGGAAGCCTGTTCCGGTTCATCATTGGTGATGATGGGCAGTGTTTGGCTTGGCGCCGCGTTGTATGTTTTGGAGAACATGGTGGGATCGATGTGAATTTCGAAGCGTTCCTCGATTTCTTCCCTGTCTTTAGTGAGTGTGAATCTCCCGCACATGTTAGAATTTATGTCATTTTTTTCTATTTACGTTTGAGAAAGCATAGCGACTGCCTGCCCGCATCTGGCGGGAAGAATCAAAAAAGAATAATAA